>JANOCH010000156.1:0-8995 GCA_031412015.1 Chitinophagaceae bacterium | reverse complement strand
TCACCATAATATTCCGGCTTTGAAAATCGCGGAACATAAAATATTTGTATTCTGTATGGGATAGATAATTGCTCAGGGCTTCAAAATCATCAATGAGTTTTTGTTTATCATAAGGTTTACGTAAAGCATCCAAAAAATAATATTTGAAGTAAAGCAGGTCGGCCATTATAGCCTGCTTGCCAAATTCTTTGTTGGTCAGGCATTGCTCATAATCTAAACCTTTATCCCCTTTTACTTGCAGATCAGCCAGCGCTTCCAGGCTTTTTTTAAACAGATTGTAAACAGCAGGCGTAAAGCCACCGGCTTCCAGTTTATTTAGTAAAGAAATATTTCCGAGATCTTCCTGCAGGTAATATTGCCTATCCTCACTTACCGCCAATATTTCGGGCACCGCTAATTGTTTTTGCCGAAACTGTTGACTGAAATAAATAAAGGTTTCATTTTCTTTGATATTGGCCCCATAAGTGGCTATAATAGATCGATTGTTATCGTAGATCCGGAAGTATTTCCGTTCGCTCCCTGACTGTGGCAATAGATCCAGCGAAACGGGTTCTTCGCTTTTCCATTTCCTGTATAGTTCACGGATTGATTCTGTGACATGCTGCATGCCGCAAATGTAGTCAAATGAATTTCCGTCAGCAACACTAACGGCCATTAGCTTTTTACAGTTAAATTTGCTCAGCTTTAATGCTTGCAGATTTATGAGTTATACCCCGGTTAATAAAGTACGAATAGTCACCGCTGCTTCCCTGTTTGATGGACATGATGCCGCTATTAATATTATGCGTAGGATTATGCAAAGTAAGGGCGCTGAAATTATTCATTTGGGTCACAACAGGTCAGTAAAAGAAATTGTGGAAACCGCCATTGAAGAAGACGTACAGGGTATCGCAATCACCAGTTACCAGGGCGGACATGTGGAATTTTTTAAATACATGAAGGATCTGCTGGAAGAAAATGGGTGCGGACATATCAAAATATTTGGCGGCGGTGGTGGTACCATCCTACCCGATGAAATTGAAGAATTACATCTATACGGGATTACAAAAATCTATAGCCCGGATGATGGGAGGAAGATGGGGTTGGAGGGAATGATTGAGGAGGTGATACATTTGTGCGGCCCCCTCCTAACCTCCCCCGGTGGGCAAGGAACCGGGCAAGACTCCGCTTATTGGGAAGCATCTAAAAAATGGAATGGAAAATTTCCATTGGGAGAAACAAAAGATATCCGAAAGATTGCAAGGGCAATTACAATGGCAGAAGCAGGGAAAGTTAACAATGATTTTGTTGATGAATTAGGTGGAAAGTCAATTACGGTTGGTCAATTTAAGGCTGATCCACTAATTTATAAAAAACTAAAAGAGTTTACGCTTACACATCGGAAAGAACCAACGATGGCTGAATCTATCTTATGGGATAAATTAAGAAGTAAAAAGGAAGGATATAAATTCAGGAGACAACATATCATTGGTCAATTTATTACTGATTTTGTTTGTTTGAAAAAAGGATTAATCATTGAAGTGGATGGCAATTATCATCAACTTCCGGAAATGAAGTTCAGTGATGAAGAAAGAACACAGGCGTTAAAAGAATCAGGATTTGAGGTAGTAAGAGTAACTAACGATGAGGTGATTTTCCAGTTGGGAGAAGTGCTTGATAAAGTACATAATCGACTTTCCAGCTTACCTGATAAAAGACTTGAGGAGAATAATAGCGAGCTTCCAAAAGCTCCCTCCACCGGAGGGGGTTTGGGGGAGGCCCCTGTATTAGGAATCACAGGTACTGGCGGCGCCGGTAAAAGCAGCGTTACTGATGAAATAGTTCGTCGCTTTCTTCAAAATTTCCATGAAAAAACTGTTGCTGTTATTTCCGTTGATCCCTCCAAGAAAAAAACGGGCGGCGCTTTATTAGGCGATAGGATACGCATGAATTCAATTTCCCATCCGCGAGCTTATATGCGAAGCCTTGCTACAAGAGATGATAATACAGCACTGAGTCATTACGTGCAAGAGGCCATTGATATTTGTAAGGCAGCAGGATACGATTTTATTGTTTTGGAGTCGGCAGGCGTAGGACAAAGCGATGCTTCTATTTTAGATTATTGTGATGTGAGCATGTATGTGATGACACCGGAATACGGCGCGGCATCACAACTGGAAAAGATCAATATGCTCGACTATGCCGACCTGGTTTGCCTGAATAAATTTGATAAGGCTGGCGCATTGGATGCACTAGCGGATGTAAAAAAGCAATACAAACGTAATCACGGTTTGTGGACAGCAAAAGATGAAGACTTACCGATCATCGGTACCATGGCCAGCAAATTCAATGATGATGGAATGAATCATTTGTTTGAATGGCTGCTGAAGAAAATTGAAGAAAAAACGGATATTGTCTTCGGCGAATATCACTTTTCAGCAACCGCCAAAGTTTCACAAGCCATCATTCCATCTAATAGAACAAGATATTTAAGCGAGATCAGTGAGAACAACCGCAACTACGATCAACTGGTAAAAGACCAATCAGCTATTGCTACTAAATTGTATCAACTGCACGGTACCATAAAGATTTTACAACAATCAGACTCTAAAGCCTCCTCTTTTGGAGGAGGTTTGGAGGAGGCCCTCCAATATCAAATCACTTTCCTAACCGACCAACTCACCCCTGTCAGCCGAAAACTGGTCAGCCATTGGTCGGAAAAAGTAAAAGAATACCAGAAGGATTTTTATGAATACACGGTTCGGGAAAAAGTGATCAGGCAGCCCATGAGCACGACGAGCCTTAGTGGTACGAGGATTCCGAAAGTGGTCCTACCAAAATTTAAGGATTGGGGCGATATTTTAAAATGGCAGGCGCAGGAAAATGTGCCAGGCAGTTTTCCATTTACAGCAGGTGTGTTTCCGCTGAAGAGAGAAGGAGAAGATCCCACCAGGATGTTTGCGGGTGAAGGCGGTCCCAAAAGAACCAACCGGAGATTTCATTATGTATCCGTTGATCAACCTGCGAAAAGATTATCTACCGCTTTTGACAGCGTTACCTTGTATGGTGAAGATCCGGATTCACGCCCTGATATTTTTGGCAAAGTAGGGAACAGTGGTGTTAGTATCGCCACGGTAGACGATGCCAAAAAATTGTACAGTGGTTTTGATCTTTGCGATCCAAAAACATCGGTTAGCATGACCATTAACGGCCCTGCACCGATGTTGCTGGCTTTCTTTCTAAATGCCGCCATCGACCAGCAATGTGAAAAGAAGATAAAGGAACTGGGGTTGGGGAAGGATTTAGAGAGGGTTATTCTGGAAAAGTATAGCATTGACGAGTTACCAAAATATATTGGAATTGATGGTAAGCCTGTTCATCTAACAGGCCCTACTAAATTATCGGAGTCTGCCAAAGTCTCTCCGCCGGTTGGCGGAGGAGATTTAGAGGGGGCCGGTATTTTGCCCAACGGTAATGATGGATTAGGATTAAGATTACTGGGACTAAGCGGAGAGGAGGTATTGCCCAAAGATGTGTATGAGCAATGTAAACAAGCAGCATTACAACAAGTCAGGGGAACGGTGCAGGCCGACATATTAAAAGAAGACCAGGCTCAGAACACTTGTATTTTTTCAACAGAGTTTGCGCTAAAACTAATGGGCGATGTGCAGGAATTTTTTATTGAAAATAAAATTAGAAATTTTTATAGCGTAAGTATTTCGGGCTATCACATTGCCGAGGCGGGTGCCAACCCTATTACTCAATTAGCGTTTACGTTATCAAACGGGTTCACCTATGTAGAATATTATCTCAGTCGCGGAATGAGTATTGATGATTTTGCTCCCAATCTTTCCTTCTTTTTTAGTAATGGAATGGATCCTGAGTATAGTGTTATCGGCCGGGTAGCCCGGCGCATCTGGGCGAAAGCCATGCGGTACAAGTATAAAGCGAATAAGCGCAGCCAGATGTTGAAGTATCATATTCAAACATCAGGCAGAAGCCTGCATGCACAGGAAATTGATTTCAATGATATACGAACTACGTTGCAGGCATTGTATGCGATCTATGATAATTGTAACAGTCTTCACACAAACGCCTATGATGAAGCGATAACGACACCAACAGAAGAAAGTGTTCGCCGGGCCATGGCCATCCAATTGATCATTAACCGCGAACTGGGTACTGCTAAAAACGAAAATCCTAACCAGGGGTCTTTTCTAATTGAAGAATTAACTGACCTGGTAGAAGAAGCCGTGTTAACTGAATTTGACAGGTTAACGGAAAGAGGTGGAGTACTGGGAGCTATGGAACGAATGTACCAGCGCAACAAGATCCAGGAAGAAAGTTTGTTTTATGAGCATCAAAAACATACAGGAGAATTGCCGCTCATCGGCGTAAATACGTTTTTGAATAAAAAGGGAAGCCCGACGATCATTCCCGGTGAAGTGATCCGAAGCACAACCGAAGAAAAAGAATTGCAAATACAACATTTGAAAGCTTTCTGGAAACGTAATGAGGCGAAAAGTGAAACTGCATTAGAACAGTTAAAAGAAGTGGCCATCAATAATGGCAATCTTTTTGCACAATTAATGGAAACGGTAAAATATTGTTCACTGGGGCAGATCACACATGCCCTCTATGAAGTAGGTGGACAGTACCGGAGAAATATGTAAAATGGATCTTCTTCAAACCAAAAATTTTAGCTGGAAAGAATTATTACTCGGCAGCGAGGAGTGGAATTTTTTGCCCGAAGTGGCCATGCGCACCCTGGTCATGTTTACTATTATACTGATCAGTTTAAGTATACTGGGTAAGAGGGGAGTAAAACAATTATCCGTTTTCGAGCTGGTTGTTATCATCGGGCTTGGCTCTGCGGCGGGTGATCCTATGTTTTACAAGGATGTGGGATTAATTCCTGCACTCATTGTTTTTATTATCATTATAGGTTTATACAGTTCGGTAACACATTGGGTAGGAAGAAGCAAAAAAATTGAACGCCTGGTAGAAGGTAAACCTATATGTTTGGTAGAAGGTGGCCGGTTCGCCATCGATAATTTCAGCAAAGAAGCCCTCGGCCAGGATGAATTTTTTGCAGAACTGAGGTTAAAAGGAGTATCACACCTGGGACAGGTGGAGAATGCCATCATTGAAACGAATGGAGGGATCAGTGTATTCTTTTACCCGGATGAAAAAGTGAAACATGGCTTGCCGATAATGCCGGGATCATTGGACAAGCAACTTAGAAAGATTAATACTGAGGGTCATTACGCCTGCGTCTTTTGCGGCGATACAAAAAAATTAGAACCGGTAGCTCATCATACCTGCCCAACCTGTAAAAAAGACAAATGGATAGAAGCGAGTGATAAGAAAAGGGTGAGTTAATTGCCATTAGCAATTTCCTTTTAAAAAGCAATGCAATTGTGTTCGGTAAAGATATGATCACTGCTTTTCGATAACTAGAACCTCGTCGACGGGCAACCCACTTTCTTTTTTCCTCCTCCTCCAGGTAATCCTGCGATCTGTTTGTATTTGTCAAAAAAGTACCGGACCGTATAAGTAAGAGCTATATAATAATAGCCATCTTTTTCCTTCACACTGCCACGCTGAGTATTGGGAGAGGGATATGACCCTGCACCGACTTCATCACCGCGATAAGCCAGGTCAACAGCTGTCTGTCCTCTTGCGGTGAGCAACCTGCTTTCATCCACATAGTTCCCGCTGACATCATCCAGGTGATCGGTAAAAAGTTTGCGATATCCCATCTCAAGACCCACCCGCATGTCTTCATTCAAAGAGTATTCAGCGCCTATGCCTAAAGGAATATTCAGCTGCCATGATTTATAAGGTTTAATACCGGGCATAAATCCCTGCCCTTCGGTGCTCAGCGGTTGAAGAAAAGTCTTGTTACCAGTGGCATCTTTCGTGAAAGGTTTAAAATGATAAAGACCCACACCGGCAAACACATACGGCGTCCACCATTTTTCATTCAGGCTAAAGAAACTGTACTGGCCTGTAAACTCCCAGTCAAAAATCTTTGTTTGAAAATTAAGATTGCGTTGTTTCATCGCTGCCGTACCTTTTTTATCGTCAGCCTGCAGACCTGTAAAGGTGACATAGCTGCGGGCCATAATGTGCTCACTAAGGTCATACCTTGCTCCCAGTGAGAACATAAATTTAGACTGCGATAAGGAAACAGATTTTGCCTTCAGGTCGCCCTGGTAATTAGCGAGGCCAAGACGGGCAGCAAAGTGAAAGTTTTGGGCTTTAGCCAGGATTGGTAAAAACGCCAGGATAAGGAGTAGTTTTTTCATCGGTGTTGAATTGGTCAGTAACCCTGTCTCAAACGGTTTTATCGTGTTTTTATTTTGCACCGGCTCAACAGACAAGTTACCAGGCCAGGGCCCCAAAGAGAGTTGAATTTGAATTACTTAGTGGAGCAAAGGAATTAATCGTTCACTACCCTTTTGCCAAAGGGTAGAAGGGAAATTTCTATCAGCTTAAAATGTTGCCGACCCCAGGGAATGCCGATAATGGTGATAGACAATATAATGCCCATGACAAGATGTATGAATGCGGTATAAAAACCGCCGAAGATGAGCCAGATGATGTTGCATAGCGTGGCCAGGCAACCTGCATTGCTGCTATCACTGATCACTTTTTTTCCAAAAGGCCAAAGTACCAGTTCTGCCAGTTTGAAACATTGCAAACCCCAGGGGATCCCTACGACAGTAAGGCAAAGAACGAGGCCTCCAAACAAATACCCCAATGCTGCAAGAAAGCCACCAAATAGTAACCAAATAAGATTGCTAAAAAAATTCATGAGTTAAAAATAGGGAAGATGGCTTTGTTTTTTAGTATAAAGAAAGTTCAATGTTCAATTTTCAACGAAGGTCATTTCATCATTGGCTTTTATCAACTACCAGAACCTACTCTTTCTATCTCATCTTTTGCACCTCCACCCGATCTTTTAACAGCCGATTTAAATGATTTACCAAAGCGATAAACAAAACCGATAGTACATACCCTGGTATCACGTTTCAGTTTAAAATACTCAGTGGCCTGTTTGAATTCGGTAATTCCCTCCATATTTTGTGTGTAAAAAATATCACGAAATGTTAGTCGAATGGTTGCTTTATTTTTCAAAACCTGCCTGGCTACCCCTACTGCAACTTGTCCGTTAGGCTCCAGCACTTCCTGTATATCGTTCTGACTTTTGGTAATATAAAATCCCGAAAGTTCCGTCGTCCAGTTATTTTTAAACTTGAACTGGTTGTTGATACTGAAATTGGCCTGGCCGATGGAGGCTATATATTTTTCCCAAAGTACGCCTTCTATTCTCTTATGATTAAAAGTACCCTGGGCATTAAAAGACCACCACGATAAAGGTGAAGCATTGGCACTAAGTTGCACACTAACATTTCTCATCCTGCTGAAATTGCCTTCCGTATATATAACGGTACCATCGCTATTTGATAAAAATAGCTGGGAAAAATAATCTTTGGTAATACTATAACCAAGCGTGGTGGTTATCATGTTTTTAAAAACATGGGAAAATTCCATATTCCAGGTGTACTGTGGCCTGATCAAAGAATTGCCCTGCTGGTAGGTGTATTTGTTGATGATGAATAAAAACGGGTTGAGTTTTTGAAACGCCGGCCTGTCAATACGCCTGCCCGCACTCAGCATGAACTGGTGCAAAGAATCCGCGTCAAAGTTGACGGAAGCGGAAGGAAACAAACTATTATAGTCTATTGAAAAGGCGGAATCCTTTTGCAAGCTATTACCTAATTGATTGGCTTTATAGTTGGTCAATTCATAACGCAATCCTGCCTGCCATGTCCATCGATCCGCCTTTTTTTCAAGATTGCTGTAGAGTGCATGTATGTTCTCGGTGTATAAAAAATGATTGGTCTTTCCGAGATCTTCTTTCCATCCGATAGCCATCGGATCAGCACCATCTCTATAGAAATATGCGGCGATATTGTCAGTAGTGATATGTGATGTTTTTGCTCCGTTTTCCCATTTCAGTCCTTTTGATAATTGCAGACTGTGATCTGTTTTTACGGAAAATATATTGATCTGCGAAGGAAGATCTCCCTTAAACGCTTCTTCATAACCACCGGGTCCAGCTAGATTATTCTGAAAAGCCTGGTAACCGTGAATATCATAAGTGATATAATCAATGTCGGCAGAAAGCTCCTGCGAAGCAGTAAATGAATGCCGCATATTCAGATTTACACCGGCATTTTTCCATTTACTTCTGCCAGAACTTTGTGTGTGAATAACGGAATCGGTGACTCCGGCAGCATTCATCCATAAAGCATCATTGTTGACTGAACTCGTGCGTGAAAAGACCATACCGTTAAGCGCCACGCCCAACGTAGTTTTTTTGCCGGCAAAATAATCAACGCCTGTTCGTAACGTATGATTATAGCCAAGCCCTTTCATCAGGCTGGGCTGTTCAAGAAAAGACTCAACGGTTTTGCGATCCCCTTTATAATAAGTTCGCAAGGCATACATTTCAGTGCGCCCTTTGTTTGCATTGGTACTGTAATTGAGGAAGTAATTAAATTTCCCCTCCCGGTAGTTTAATTGCAGGCTATTGTTGGTTTTATAATATCGTCCCTGTCCGTACGATATATTGATATTCCCATTAAATCCTCTTTGCCTGTTCTTTTTTGTTTTGATATTGATGATACCCGCATTACCGGCTGCATCATATTGTGCGGAAGGGTTGGTCACCAGTTCTATCACATCAATTTGAGAAGAACTCATACTATTTAAAAGGTTCACCAGGTCGGTACCCGATACATAAGATGGTTTGTTATCAATCATGATCAATACCCCCGACCGGCCCCTGAGACTTATATTACCATCTTTGTCGACAGATATTTTTCTATTTAAGCAGGTGTTGTGATGTTGAGATTCACTAAATAGTTTAATGTTTGAGTTAAAATAGTCGTCATTTATTAAACCACAATGTTTTTCATTAAGAACATTTCTTTTGACTTGCATT
>JANOCH010000155.1:0-7638 GCA_031412015.1 Chitinophagaceae bacterium | reverse complement strand
TGCTCATGCTATAAATGAGAATGGATGGCGAAATTAGTGCCGACAGGTATATTGTTTGTCACCAAAATGTCGGCATTATGATCTTCAGCGATCTTACGGCAAAGATAGAGCCCCAATCCTGTGCCTTTTGTTTTCCGGGTCGCTTCGCTTCCAATTCGATAAAATTTGGAAAAGATCTTTTTCTTTTCATTATCGGGAATACCGGGGCCTTCATCTTTGACCGACAATTCTATGGTGGGGCCGTTTTTTTTAAGTGTGGCAGCTATCGGGCTTTCCTTCGGAGAGTATTTGATCGCATTCTCCAGCAGGTTGTTGACCAGTATCTGCAACAAAAGCGGGTCTCCCTTCAGATCCACATCCGTTTCTATTTGTTCTGAAAAAGTTCTTTCTGAAAATCGATTCCTGAAATCCAGCATACAGTCTTTTAACAAGTCGGAAAGATCCATTTCTTCTTTCGAAAAGGGGTAACCGCCTCCTTCCAACTGCGAAGAGATCAGAATATTATTGGTTAAAAAATTAAGTCTTGACGTTTCTTCCAGGGTGGTACGGATCAATCTCTTTTGCTTTTCAGGATCGAGTGAATACTTCTGCATTGTTTCCAGGTTCAGTCTCGCAACAGAGATAGGAGTTTTCAGCTCATGCGTTACCGCCATCATGAAGTTTTGCTGTTGTTGTTGCAGTTTGAACTGGCGCCTCACCGTACGAAAAACAAATATGGCAGCGATGATAATAAGCGCCAGGAAAAAAAGCCCCTCACTCAGGTGTTTGATGCCATCTGTTTGTTTATCCGAGATGATCGTATCGTAAACGGCCTGGTAGAGTACAGGGGAAGCGGCGCTGTCAATGGAAGCATCAAGCTGCTTTAGTTTGAAATCAGCCAGTAAATAACTTTGTTTTTGCAGGGAAATAAACCACCAGGCCAGTGCGGATACGATGTAAATAAGCATCAACCAGTAGATGATAGTGGCCCTTCTTATTGTTTTCCGGCTGATGTCAGGCATGGGATCATTGTTTCTTTTCAATACGCAAACCTACATTGAGCACATGCTCCAACGGATCCTCTCGCATGATCTGTTCAATGGTAAAAGTATAGTTGCCGGCTCTGAGACTTTGGTCCGATCCTAATTCAATACGATGCTCATAAATATCATCCATTCCTGAAGCCAGCCACCCTTTATCGTTGGTAGCTAAGACGAGATCCCGTTGAATATTCTGTACTGTATCCTGCCCCGGCCCTTTTACATATACGTTGACGAAGATATTGTTGAAATTATACTTCTCTGTATGCCGGAGAACAAGAAACAGCCGGTACGGAGCCGACGTGTCTTTTATCGTGAAGTCAAAGGAAGGTTTAAAACTACTGCTCCATTGATGTTTGGGAATGGTCACCGCTTTTTCATACAGGTCAATGGTAGTGCACGAAGTAAGTATGTAGGATGCAAGCAGGACGATAAATGATGTGCGGAACAATGTTTTCAAAAGAAATTGTTTTTACAAAAATAGTTATGAACCCCGAACTATAAAACTTAAAACGCAGGGACTATAAAACGTTTAAAACCTGCTCTTTCGCCTTTTCCAGTTCATCTTTCATCATTACCACGGTTTGCTGAATGGTGGCATCATAGGCCTTAGACCCCGTAGTATTTATCTCCCGGCCAATTTCCTGTAGAATGAACGACAATTTTTTTCCTTTCGATTCTTCGGTTTCATCCAGCAAGGATTTGAAATAGTCGCAATGGTTTTTAAGACGGACCTGTTCTTCGGTAATGTCGATCTTCTCTATATAATAAATAAGTTCCTGTTCAAGCCGGTTACCATCATAGTTTTCTTTACCTACATTTTCTTCCAATAATTTGGTAATACCTTCCCGGATCTTTTTCTGGCGAAGTGGTTCCAGTTTGATGACCTCCTGTTGCTGGCTTAAAATATTATTGATCCGGTTTAATAACTCGTCTTCCAACGATTTTCCTTCATCTACCCTGTGCTGGTTGATACTGCCGATAGCAGAAAGCAGGATTTCTTTAAAATCTGACCATTCCTTATCACTTAAGGTTTCACTGCTTGGAGTGATCACCTCCGGCATTTTAACCAGGGTACTCAGGATATGGGCAGGATCAAGATTCAGATCGGCCGATAGTTCAGCGAGGGATTTATAATAAGCTTTTGCCAGGTCTGTATTAATGGTAACGGGTTTTGCATTGCCTGTTTCTTTAAGACTGATCATACAATCAACACTGCCACGGCCCAATTTTTCGGAAAGCAACCGGCGGATGTCAAACTCGAAAGGTTTAAGAATGGAGGGTAATCTCAGTTGCAGTTCAAATTGCTTGCCATTGAGAGATTTGATATCAACAAGGAATGTTTTATCACCTACATTGTTTTCGGCTCTTCCAAAACCGGTCATGGATTTCAGCATGCAAAGATTTTTTAGTTGGCTATAAAGGTATTTGAATTATTGGTTATACCCGTTACAGGGAGTAGAGTTTGGTGCTTTTCTTTTAATTGACCTTACTATGCCGATACCTTTTAAGGCAGTCTTTAAAGCATGTACAAGATTAGTACGGGTATAAAAGAAGAACGGATCCGGTAAAATGTTACTAATGGAGCCGCGTTCAATTCTTCATTCGAAAGGTTGGGGCAAATAAAAATCCCTCCGAATTATCGAAGGGATCGTTATAATGGATGGGTTAGTAAGTACAGGGAAATAAATTTCCCAACACAATATTAAATATAATTTTTGCTATCCAAAAAATTTTTGTAAAGAATTTTATTCACATTTTGGTTTGTGCTGTGGATAAGGAAACCGGTCTTTGACCCTTTATTCACGACGTTTTATAAAATAATTTATCATCTCATTGTTTTTTACAGATCAGTTTGTTTTTTTCATTCTTCTATAATGCTTGTGCAGCAAGTCTTTCACGATAGTGCGTTTTTGAAACTATCATGAACGTTATTGTTCATTCATCTATGTCTTCCATAAAAAATTCAATGATCATGCATATTCAAAAGGGCAAAAAAGCCGGCAAAATATTTTTAAAAATTTTTCTTGCAAAAGGCCCCAAAAGCATAAAAATGGCCCATATCGGTATACGAGGCCCATTATACCTGTTACCTTTGCGCAAACATTTTCTTATGCGTTTTGATAAACCTGTTCCGCTTACCAGCATCGCTGCACTGATAAAAGCAGAGCTTATTGGTAATACCACCGCATCAGCAACTGGTATCAATGAAATACATAAGGTGGAGAAGGGCGACCTTGTTTTTGTAGATCACCCGAAGTATTATGATAAGTGCATTCACTCGGCCGCGAGTTTTATTATCATCAATAAACAAACCCCGTTTCCCGAGGGAAAAGCGTTACTGATCACCCCTGATCCCTTTGAAGCATACCAGACTATCGTCAGGCATTTTCAGCCTTTTTCTCCTTCAATGAAAATGATCAGCGATACTTCCTCCGTTGGTGAGGGGACGGTGATCATGCCCAACGTCTATATTGGTAATAATGTTTCGATAGGGAAGAATTGTATCATTTATCCAAACGTAACTATCCTTGATCATTGCGTGATAGGTGATGAAGTGATCATACAAGCAGGGACCGTTATCGGAAGCGATGCTTTTTATTACAATAAGAAAACCAACCGGGATATTCATTATAAAAAAATGCTCAGTTGCGGTCGGGTGGTGATAGAGAACGGAGTTGAAATAGGCGCAGGTTGTACTATTGACCGTGGTGTAAGTGCGGATACGGTGATAGGCGCCGGTACAAAAATTGATAATCTTGTGCAGGTAGGTCATGATACGGTAGTCGGAAAGAATTGCTTATTCGCATCGCAGGTAGGTATTGCAGGCGCTACTACTATTGAAGAGAATGTGATACTCTGGGGACAGGTAGGGGTAAGTAAAACTTTAACGATTGGAAAAGATGCGGTCATTTATGCTCAAAGCGGGGTGAAGGATTCCATCCCCGGGGGCAAAGTATATTTTGGTTCCCCGGTAGAGGATGCCAGGGAAAAGATGAAAGAGTTCGTTTGGATAAAACGTATACCCCAGCTTTGGGAAAAAGTAATGGGAAAATAAATTGATGAATTGTAACCTCGCTTTCCTGTTAACCAGTAAACTACTCAACTTTTCAGCTATTTATCAACGGGTCAATAATCATACGGCAACTGATCCGCTAAATTCTTCCAGCTCCAATAGCCCTGGTTGATCCAGTCTTTCTGATCATAATAATATCCATTCTCCTTGATGGCGATCGCATCTGTCATATCAATGTAGGAGATCTGTGCGGAAACATTTTTGGGAAGTTTGAATTGTTTCAGGTATTCGGGTTCTGGTTTCTTTTTGTAAGTGATACTGATCTTCCGGGGATATCCTATTTCGATCTGCAGTGTACTATCAAGGGCGCCATAATACAGCGTATCATATACATCTTTCACGCCATTGAATTTTTTATCATTCACCTCATCCAGCATGTCAATAGCAAATCCTTCTTCCACCAGCGCACTATCATAATAGCTGCGCATAAAATGGAGTTTGGAACCAGCGTAGGTTTTTTCCCGGTTGGCGGCCCATACTTTTTTTAAACTGTCATCACCATCCATTTCTGTAAAAAGACAAAAACCGCGGTATAAATTGATATTAGTGTTGTAATAGTATATGAATGAATCTAACTGGTACCGGAGATTATATCCCAACGCTTTATTTTCGATCTGCAAAGGTTCTGTAGCCAGTACCCGCAGCTTATTGCTTTTTTTAAGAAAATAGAATTTCAATACCTCGGGATTCTGCAAAGTTGTTTTACCCGCATTGGGGGTAACGCCGATAAAATGTTGTATAAAAAAAGGACCATACTTTTCCCAGCCATCTTTCACTTCATTACTTGTTTTTATGATCACTTCGCCCAGGCTTTTTTCTTCTTTGATCATTTGAATATCAGGTATCCTTGAATCAGTATTAGTGATCATTACCTGTTTTGTCTGGTAACCAGTATAGCTGATGATCAGTTCATAGCCACCGGACTTTAATTGCAGTGAAAATTCTCCCTCTTTGTTGGTGGTGGTGCCAATGGTGGTATTCTGGCAATACACAGAAGCGCTGCTCAAAGGTTCTTTGGAAGCCGAATCAACAATTTTGCCGGATATGGAAAACTGACCATAGGTTATTATGGAGCATACAGTCAATATGGATAAAAAAAGATATCTGAGTTTTTGCATAGCCACTGAATTAATGTTTAAAGATACAGATTGCCATTCGTTGGTTCCATAGTACTTCCTCTGCGGAATCTACCTTTTAAGCAGGGTCGGTCAGTTAATAAACAGCTAAAACGTATCAGGTACAGTTGTTAGTGTGAAGCGTGGCTAACCCCGTCAAGGTATTTTTTGGAGGCCTGCCGGATAGTTTGCTGGAGCGGGGTAAAAGAAAATCCAGGTAGGGCCTTCAGTACTTTATCGTTTTCAAACAGGGTTTTACTTATCGCTACTCTTGCACTTTCACGGGTGAGTAATGGCTTTTTCCCCGTAAAAAATGATTTAAGTTTTTCCGTCCGCCAGGCAATATTCAATAATAAAGGCGTGGTTTGCCTGGACGGTTTTTTCTTACCCAGGCTTTCGGCAATAGTGTCCATAAGTTTTTTGAAAGCCCAGTTATCGCCATTCACCACGAAACGTTGTTCATTGATATCGCTATCCAGCATTGATACGGCCACTCGTGCTACATCTTCTACATCCACGAAACCATTGATACCAGGAGTGTACCATTTAAACTCCTCATAGACGTTTTTAAAAATGGCACAACTGCTGCTGTTCCAATCACCATATCCAAGGATGGTACTCGGATTTAATATTACTCCATTCAATCCTTCACTAACACCCCGCCAAACTTCCAGTTCGCCTTTGTACTTGCTTTTGGCATAATGTGTATTGACCTTGCTTTCCTCCCATTTTTTTTCTTCGTTGACGGAGCCTCCGGTTGTCGTTCTTCCCAGGGCAGCGACGGAACTGATATGTATCAGTCGCCGTACATTTTTTTCCAATGCCATATTTACCACATTGGCCGTTCCTTCTACATTTACCCGGTACATTTGATCACGGTCTTTTTTTGCAAAGGAAACAATGGCGGCGGCATGAATGACGGTATCGATTTCTTCTAAGGCTTCTTCCAGTGATATCACATCAAGGATATCTCCATCTACCCAATCTACTTTATCAAAAATTTCCTTGGGGATATATGCAGGAAGTTTGTTGCTGCGGCGAATAGCCCTTACCCTAAAATTTTTTTCCACCAGTTCTTTGATGATATAAGAGCCGAGAAAACCGGTGCCGCCTGTTACCAGAATTTTTGTTGACAAGTTGATAAGTTGATTGATTGCGAAGATACTTCTTGTTACCTTTCTAACTTATCTACGTTGGAACTATAGTCATAATATCCTTTTCCTGTTTTTCTTCCCAGTTCACCTTTTTCCACTTTTTCTTTTTGTATCGGCGAAGGTTTGAATCGTTCCGGTTGATTCATTTGCTCATACACTGAGCAACTGACCGCGTAGTTAATATCGTTGCCTATAAGGTCCATAAGTTTGAAAGGCCCCATTTTAAAACCGCTGGCTTCTAATAAGGAATCCACGGTAGAAAAATCGATGATACCTTCTTCGGCCAACCGTAATGCCTCAAGATAATAAGGCCTTGCCACCCGGTTTACGATAAAGCCCGGAGCGTCTTTGCAAACAACAGGTACTTTACCCATTTGTTTGGCCAGGTCAACAATAATCCTGGTTGTCGCTTCATTAGTGTAATCGGTGTTTACGACTTCCACCAGTTTCATTACCGGGGCGGGATTGAAAAAGTGCATCCCGATCACCCGTTCAGGATTATTTAATTGACCGGCGATACTATTGATCGATAAGGACGATGTATTGCTGGCAAAAATGCATTGACTCCCGTTGATTGCTGATAATTGGTGGAAGAGAGCGATTTTTATTTCCGGCTTTTCTATAATAGCTTCTATAATAACATCTCCTAGGCAGTTTTGCAATTCACTCGTGAATTGCAATCGATCCTGAATTTTTTCCTTTTCGGCGGCCGGCAGTTTTCCTTTTTCAACCAATGATTGCAGGCTTTTGTCAATGGCTGCTTTCGCTTTTTCCAATACCATTGGATTCAGTTCATACAAAATGGTAGTAAAACCAGCCTGGGCGGAAACCTGTGCTATTCCGCTACCCATTGTACCAGCGCCACAAATGCAAATTGTCCGAACCACGATCTTAAAAAATTAAAATTATTAGGTGATAAAGGTATCGCTTGTTTATTTTCAGGACTGCAAATTTTTTTCTCTTACCTTAAAGTAAAATTAAGTCTATGGATGAGCAACAATCAACTCCCGCACCTGTTACCGGTTCAACCCCATTGCGCGGGATATTTGGAACAAAAATTCCATCTTCCGTTGCATTCGGGATCGCGGTACTTTTATTTTTTATGCCATTCGTAGATATCAAATGCAATAATATGACCCTGCAAACCGTAACTGGAGCACAACTGGCTACTGGTTTTGAAATAAAGGGTCCCGGATCGGATAATTCTTTGGTCGGCAGTTTTGAAAAAATGGATAAAGATGATAATAAAATAAGCAGGAAAGGGGAAAAGAGGG
>JANOCH010000154.1:0-2908 GCA_031412015.1 Chitinophagaceae bacterium | reverse complement strand
TCTTAAGAGCAGGGGTGTGGTAATGGTATCTACCAGACGGGTGGTGATGGAGATATTTTTGGACCATAGAGTTTCCAGGTGAAGCACCACACTTTTGCCATGCACTCCGATATTGGCAATGTGTCCACCCGGTGCTATTATGGATTGACACAATTCGAATGTTTCAGAAATACCTACCGCTTCAATGGCAGTATCAACACCTATCTGTCCAGTTAGTTCTTTTACGCGTTGCACTGCATCGTCTTTACGGCTGTTAATAGTTTCATTGGCCCCGAATGTTTTTGAAACAGCCAGGCGGTTATCATCGATATCTATCATAATTATTGCTGAAGGAGAATAAAACTGCGCGGTAAGCAAAGCGGCCAGGCCAATTGGCCCTGCGCCAACAATGGCTATTGTATCTCCGGGCTTAACCTGTCCGTTTAATACGCCGCATTCGAAGCCGGTAGGCAGGATATCACTTAACATTACCAGCGCCTCTTCATCGCTACCAGCCGGTACCGGGTATAGGCTATTGTCGGCAAAGGGAATCCGTGTATATTCAGCCTGGGTTCCGTCAATCAGGTGGCCAAGTATCCACCCCCCTTTTTCACAATGTGAATACATGCCGCGTTTGCAATAGGTACACTTGCCACAGGAAGAAATACAAGAGATCAGGACGTGATCTCCTTTTTTAAAATTAGTAACGGCGCTGCCCACTTCTTCTATTATCCCTACACCTTCATGACCTAAAATGCGGCCATCTGTTACACCCGGTACATCGCCTTTCAGTATATGCAGATCAGTTCCGCAGATAGTGGTTTTGGAAATTTTTACGATGGCATCCGATGTCTCAAGAATTGATGGCTTTGGCTTTTCTTCCCATGTTTTTTTCCCGGGACCATGATAGACTAATGCTTTCATTTGGTTATATTATTTTGTTACAGCGTATAGCGTTCCTATTGCAAGGATTAGCCGTAGAGTTGTTAGTCGAAGCCAATTGTGTAAAAAAAAGATAAAAACCTGCATGGTGTTTTAAAGAAAGGCACAGGTCCGTCGGCGTTTAAATTAATCTCATCCAGGGCACTGCTTAAAAGTGAAGCTATAGTCAATTCTACGCAATATTTACAGGTATTAAGACGCTGCTTTTTTGAAGGTCAGTATAAATTTAGTTCCT
This sequence comes from Chitinophagaceae bacterium, assembly GCA_031412015.1. Taxonomy (GTDB): domain Bacteria; phylum Bacteroidota; class Bacteroidia; order Chitinophagales; family Chitinophagaceae; genus Terrimonas_B. Next base: position 1,752 of record JANOCH010000154.1, on the reverse strand, counting down.
TCATTTACCACCGATTCTACATCGATCCTGACATGATTGAGACGGAGAATATCCAGCGTATTCGCCAGGCCGAGCCCCATTCCACCGGGTTTATTGGTAAAGTATGGCTTAAATATATATTGCAGATTTTCCTTGCTGATACCGCACCCATTGTCTTCGATAAGCAGGATACATTTGTCGTCAGTCGACATGGTAACCAGTTTTAGTTCCCCTTCGTCGGGGGACATAGCGTCAACAGCATTGATGACGATATTTGTCAAAGCGATCTTCAGCTCGGGTTTGTTCAATGCTATATCGCAGTCATTGACAGCATACTCTTTTTTGATCACAATATTTTTAAGCCTGATCCGGTCCTGGGCCATGAACAATACTTCATCGATCAGCGAGTGAATGGAATGTTTTTCTGTATGCACTTCTTCCGCCTGTTCATTTTTAAGAAGCTCATTGATTAGAATATTGATCCGCATCGTACTTCGCACGATGATGTCCAGGTATGTTTTAGCCTCATCGTCTTTTAAACATGATTCCAGCATGCCTATTGCAAGGGTGATATTCGTCAGGGGATTTCGTACTTCATGCGCCAGTACGGAGGCAATTTGGGCGGGAATATCTTTTAAAATGACCGGCAACTTGTTGCCATTACGTGGCATTGTAAGAGTATTCATTTGAAAGGATTTCGTGTAGAAAAGATTTTCACATTAAAGGTCGGTACGTTTACATTTAAAACTGTTATGTGATTCTGGGAAAGAGTTACATTATTCACACATTTTCCCGGGGAAGGAGCTTTATTGAAGCGGTCATAGGCATGTTATGCCCCCTGCCCTGGCTTGATTTAATCATCCACGTCCGGTCAAAGCCAGTATAACCTTTAATTCATATCCTTCGCCCGGTTTTGAAGTAGTTACCACTGTTCCGCCATACAATTCTGCGCGACTCTTAATGTTTACAATGCCTACCCCGGTATTCTCCTTCAATATGTCGCATCCCTCTCCATTATCTGAAATGACCAGTATGATATCACCTTTCTGCCTGCTTAAATGTATACCGGCATGAGTAGCTTTCGAATGCTTAAGGATATTATTCAGTTGCTCCTGGACGATGCGAAAAATGGTTACCTGCATTTTATCATCCAGCTCGTTTTCGGCAATACTATCGTGGAGAAATTCGAATTTTATGGGATGTATATTGCTAAGATCAACTAACAGATTTTTTATATTGTCAAACAGGCCGATAATATGAGCGCCGGGAATGACGAGGTTCTTTGAAATTCTCCGGATCTCCTGTATGACATCATCAATAAATTCAAAAGATTTTTCCAAATACATTTCCCTGTTCGTTTCATAGCTTTTTGCCATTTGCATGTACAGCTTCGCCACCACCAGGGTCTGGTTCAGGTTGTCATGCAACTCTCTGCCAATATCCTCTCTTTCTCTCTCCTGCGCCGTCAGTATCGCATCGGTTATTTCCTTTTGCCTTGTTGACCTTTCTTGCTCCAGCTTCTTTTGTAGTAAAACCCTTTGGGTGATGTCCTGGGTGGCGCCGATCATCCTTGAAGCCCTGTTGTTGTCATAAATCAGGTGACCGCGATCATGGACCCAGGCATAGTCGCCGTTGGCTTTTTTAATCCGGTATTCATCTTCCCACACACTTACAGCTCCGTCTTCGATAAGTTTATTTAACCTTGCCAGTAAACGTACCTTATCATCTGGATGCAGCAGGCTCTCCCAAAAACTTTGAGGTATCAGGGCGTTT
>JANOCH010000153.1:0-1684 GCA_031412015.1 Chitinophagaceae bacterium | reverse complement strand
TAATTTGAACTGGGGTACCAAGAGTACCGCCAACGCCACCGAAAAAAGGTGCGATGAATTTGATAAAACCCTCGCCAATTATAATAAACAATTGTATCGTGTACTGGTAGCTGCAGAAGAACAAGACATCGTTTATGCGGTCAATTCAAGCGGCGCTTATAATATGAATGATTATATCGCCTTCAGTGGTGGTATCGCCTGGGCGGTTGCTACGCTGGTAAGACCAGAGGCAATTAGTAATTCTATTGTAACCGTTACCTACGAAGATGTTTTAAGATTTAGCGAAACGCTGTACAAAAATTACGCTAACCTGTCTGATGCGGTTCTTGTAAAAACCATACATAGTGAAAATATTCCGGCAGATGCCGCCGGGAAAGAAATAAGGAGAGTGCACCAGGTATTTGACCAGCGTTCGCTAATGGCTGGTACCGGTCTTTTAATGAAGATCATGCGGCAGTTCAAATCTATTTATGAGACCAAGCAATTCTATTTGGTTAAAAATGGCCAGGTAGGATGGATCTCTGCCTATGTAGATCAGCATTCAGGACAATAAGACGAAGAAAACATCTTACTGCAATTGTCCTTAAGAAGTCTATAGATTTTTTGGGTCTTCTTGTTTGTTAAAATTGACCTTAATAACCTTCAATACATTTATTGAAAGCTTCTTTATTTTTACTAAATACTTTCAGCACATTTTTTTGGTCGCGATAAGCGGTGGTTCATTTTTGAAAAAAAGGAAAATAGTTCGATGTTTTTCTAATCATGTAAGAATGCCGGAAACAAGATGAAGAGATTTATACTTTTATAAGCAGCGCTATTCATCTTAACGGCTAATTCGATTTTCCGGAATAATAATTATCTTCCGGCTATGTCTTCAACTACTGCTTCCTACCGTATCGCATCGATTGATATCCTTCGTGGATTGGTTATGATCATCATGGCGCTGGACCATACCCGTGATTTTTTTCATAGTACGGCTATGACGGCAGACCCGCTTGACGCGTCAACGACTACACCCGCCTTGTATTTTACCCGCTGGATCACCCATTATTGCGCACCGATTTTTGTGTTTCTTTCCGGGCTCTCGGCCTATCTTTCGTCGCGTAGCAAAACGAAGGCCCAGGCCAGTGGATTTTTGATCAAACGGGGTTTGTGGCTGATACTGGTCGAGATCACGTTGGTGACATTCGGTCTTACTTTCAATCCATTCTTTAATTTCTTCATTCTCCAGGTCATCTGGGCCATTGGTTTCAGTATGGTCATCCTGGGATTGCTGATGAGGATATCGTACCAGGTGGTATTAATATCGGGAATTGTTTTATTTTTTGGACACAACATTGTTGACTATCCCGATCTTCCGCAAAACGGTGTAGCGGGAAATTTATGGTCATTATTCCTGACCTCAAGCGGCCGGGTGATCCCGATCGATAGCAGCCATATGATTGGAGTTTTTTACGCGATACTGCCCTGGACAGGTGTTATGCTGATGGGATATAGTATTGGTAAATGGTTTCAAAAAGATTTTCCCGCAGAAAAAAGAAACCGGTTATTATTGATAACAGGTTCCTCTCTTATTCTCCTGTTTATTATTCTGCGTATACTAAAGGGATACGGCAACCCGGGTGGCTGGGATGGCAAGAATCTATATTCTTTTCTGGATACCAGTAAGTATCCCCCATCGTTG
>JANOCH010000152.1:0-5161 GCA_031412015.1 Chitinophagaceae bacterium | reverse complement strand
TATCGTATAATATTAAAATTTCAGAAACCGACTATTACACCGAACGTTTAGGAATAGGATTTGGCGCCATCTATGGCCGCAAGGATATGGATTTCAGCCGGGTTGATTTCGAAGAACAGTTTACGGGTTTTGGATTTAACCGAAACCTGCCCACCGGTGAAACGGCCCTCTCTAATATGAAACCTTATGTCTCTGCCAGCGCCGGTCTTACTTACAGTGCTACTACCGAGAAAACGAATTTCGACGTAGGGGTGGCGGCCTTTCATTTGAACAAACCAAGACAGACTTTCTTAAAAGATGACCAGGAGTTTTTAGCCATCCGAAAAGTCGCTCATGCCAATTTTGAGACATTTATAAATGAAAGAACTGTCTTCAACACCAATGCGATCTACCAGTTTCAGAAAGAAGCTAATTATTTATCGGTTGGTGCGGCCATGGGATATTATGTCGGCAATACGGCGGAGAGCATGGTCACCGCAGGATTGTGGTACTGGTCTAAGAATGCAGTGATCCCCTATGTAGGTTTTACCTATAAAGATCTCCAGGTTGGCATAAGCTACGACATCATCACGTCCAAACTTAACCAGGCTTCCAGGAGACCCAGTAGCTGGGAACTATCATTTATTTTACGGGGCGTAAAAAAACCAAGTGGCGTTATTCCCTGTCCATGGAAATAATTTTACCTAAATAATGCGAACACCAAGCTCTCTCTTCCACCAAAAAGAAATGCCTCCCGAAAGGAGGCATTCACTATTCAGCTAATTATTTCTTACCATTTGTCTACTTCTTCCTGCCCATTGCTCTGCACATTGTCGACCTGTGCTACAGGCTCCGCTGGAGCTACGGCTTCGATCACCTCATCCTTTTCAGCTACAGCTACAGCAGCCACTTCTTCATTCGCAGGTTGGCCATTGGCGGAAGCACCATCATGGTTGTAATCATCCGGGTTCTCATCATGGTTGAAGGCGTCAAAATCAAAGTCAGGCATCAACTCTGTTTTTACATAATCCACCGACTCTCCCAAGGCTTTGATGAACTTGTTAAAATCTTCTTTGTACAAAAAGATCTTATGCCTGTCATAGCCATTGTCATCAAAACGCTTACGGCTTTCAGTAATGGTGAGGTAATAATCATTACCACGGGTTGCCCTTACATCAAAAAAGTAAGTCCTTCTCTTTCCAGCACGAATTCTTTTGCTGTAAATACTTTCCATTTTCTTGTCGTTATTCTCGTACGCCACAGTAGTTGTTTTTTCAGTTTAAAAAATTACTTCACATTTTATGAAGTCACAAATATATTGATGTTTTTGAAACAGCCAAAAGAGAGTGCATTTTAGTTCAAAATCCTTGAAAAATGTGCATTACAAGCAAAAAATCACCTGTCCCCGACCCTTTCAGGAAATCATGACTCCCGCTCCATCTCCTGTTGGCGGGCGTAAAGTGCCGCATAAAATCCTTTTTGTGCCAATAAATACTGGTGGGTACCCTGTTCCACAATTACACCGTCCTCCAGCACCACGATCTTGTCAAAGCTCAACAGGGAAAATATCCGGTGAGTAATAATGATTGCCGTCTTATCCCGCAGGTACTCATTCAGGTTGCCGATGATCTGCTTCTCCGTTTTCACATCGACCGCACTCAGGCAGTCGTCAAAAATCACCAGCGAGGGATCTTTCACCAATGCCCGGGCAATGGAGATCCGCTGTTTTTGCCCTCCGCTTAGCGTAACGCCCCGTTCCCCGATCATCGTTTTATAGCCCTCCGAAAATCCAAGTATTTCGTCGTGCACTCCAGCCTGTACCGCCGCTTTTTCAACGGCGGCTGCATCTGCTTTCTCCACCCCAAACGCTATATTGTTATGCACCGTATCACTGAATAAAAAAACATCCTGTGATACATAACTGATCTGTTCTCTTACTGTTTTCAGGCTGATGTTTTTGATATTGACGCCATCAAGAATTATTGCTCCGTAGGTGGGATCATACATCCTCAACAATAACTGCGCGATGGTTGTTTTACCGCTACCCGTTCTGCCGACAATAGCTATCTTCTCACCTTTTTTTACCTGCAGGTTGAAATTGTTCAGCGCTTTTATCCCCGTATCCTTATAAACAAATCCCACATTTTCAAAATGAATATTTCCCAGTAAAGAAATAGCCCCGGCCCCGGCAGGTTCATTGATAGTTGGTTCGGTCTCTAAAAACTCATTGATACGTTTTTGTGATGCAGCGGCCCGCTGGATCATGCTCGCAGTAAGGCCAATGGCACTTACCGGGAAGGTGAGCATATTGATATACATGACGAATTCAACAATAGTAGCAATATCGATATTATGACTGCCGTCAATAAAATATAACCCTCCGATCATGATAGTAAGTAATGTGCTTAAACCGATCAATAAGGTGATAGAAGGGAAATAAATAGCTTCCACCCTGGCAAGACCGATCGCATTTTTGCGGTACTCTTCGCTGTTCTTTTCAAAAAAACCAAGCATCGCTTTTTCCTGGACAAAGGATTTGATAACACGGATACCGGAATAAGACTCCTGGGCATTGGTGGTAAGATCGGAAAGCGAGGCCTGTATCTTTTCGCTCTTTTTGTGAATGGTATTATTGACAAAATAAATAGTGATGGCTAAAATGGGAAGCGGGGCTAAAACATACAAGGTTAGCAATGCATCTCTTTTGAACATAAAAAACAACGCCAGGGAAATAACCGCCACGAGGTTCACCAGGTACATGACAGCAGGACCTGTAAACATTCTTACCCTGCTTACATCTTCGGAGATGCGGCTCATAAGGTCGCCGGTACTGTTTCGTTTAAAGAAGCCAGCGTCGAGTTGCTGATAATGCCGGTATACCGCATTTTTCTGATCATACTCGATATGGCGGCTCATTACAATGATCGTTTGCCGCATCAGGAACATAAATACACCACGCAACAATGCAAGAATTAAAATAACGATACCGCATAGCGCCACCACGTTAATGGTACTCTGTACATTTTTAATGCTATCCGCAAAAAGTTCCACCAGGATATCATATTTAGCCTTTTGCACCGGGGCTTTATATTCCGGCAATTTTTGTTGCACAAAATCAATTACAAATCGTGTGACCTGCGGCATCAGCACGTTGAAGTAGTTGGATAAGAAAATAAACAATATCCCGATGCCCAACCGGATACGGTATTTCCAGAAATATTTATTGACAGCTCTGAGATGTTTCATGCAGGGGCGCAAGTTACTTAATTCAGCATCAGTTTTTACCCTTGGATTTTATAAGGCATTGTGGACATCTTTTTGAGATATGGATCAAACCACAGCAGCGATACTCCATACTGTTGAAAAGATTTTATTGATATAGAAGAAGATATTAACCATGTTGATAAAATACCATTAATAGGTTATTTCAAAAATGGAGGATTAACTCTATCATTGTAATGGTTTTTCATAGGATATTGGATTTTAAAAAAAGGGCTGGATTTCTATCCTGGCCCTTTTTTAATTCCGGCAAATACTCCGGGAGATCATTAGCCTCCATCTAAACTTACAATTCATCCTCCTGTTTTCGCAAGTCATGTAGTAGAATATTGTCGAAAGACCATTAATGGACAATCTTTACAGCATACAAAAACCTTAACCATAAACCTTATTTATGAAACAAAGAAAGATCACCTGGTCGTCAGGATTTATTTTGGCCTGTATGCTGGTTAGCAGCAGCTTTTTATTCTCCTCTTACCAGGCTAAAAAGATGACCGATGATGTTTGGAAAATGCTTGGATTATCCCGCAGTACGGGCACTGACGCCGTTAAAAATAGCTTTCTCAACGGTTATCTTTATCACTACGGAGCCAGGAATTTTAAAAACATTGCCGTTAACGACCGGGCGGCGATCGCCAAAGACATGCTGAATTACACGAAGGAATATATCGGCGGCGCGGATTTTAAAAAACAATACGAAGAACTGAGAAAAAATGCAAAACCTCAGGAACCAGTTATTAAGCCATTGCGCAGTATAGCAGAAATTCAAAAGGATGAGATCGCTAAAACAGAAAAATCAATTAAGGACTCCGAAAAAACACTTAAGGAAGTAAACGCAGAGGTGGCCAAAGCTATTCAACCGATGGTGGACATGCTGCGCAAGAACCTGAAAGATTATCAAAACCCTAACCATGAATATTTTTCCGCGATAGCCATGGGAGAAAAATACCAGCAGGAAGGACAGGTTAAGAGCTATAACGATCATATGAAAAAATGGGAGACTGATTTTCCTGAGGACATCAATGGATTCATTGGCGACAAGTTGAAAAAAATGCTGGAATACACCAAAGACATAGATTACAATGCAGCATTAGTGGAGAAATATGGCAAAAAGAGATTTTTAAATCCCGCATACGAGGGAAAAAGAACCGAGTGGAAACAAGGATTCAGGGCAGGAAGGGAAGTGACGGAACAGGCCAGATCGTTTGCAGAAAAATGGCTGGCGGAACTGAAGTGAACAAAATGAAACCCGGATATTCTCGTCTGACCCTTTGCTTATGCGAAGGGTTTTTTATTAGTGCATGTATTTTTTCCATGAAGAAAACAACTACTCCACTCCCTTCACTTTCATGGCTAATGTATAAACCGATTCGGAAGCAGTAATAAATAATATATTACGATCCTTGCCTCCGAAACAAACATTGGCCGTCCATTTAGCGGGAACGGGAATATGTAAGATCTTTTCACCGCCAGGATTATAAACTGTTACACCGTTGCCGGCAAGATACAGGTTGCCCTTATTGTCCAATGTAATTCCGTCAGCACCCTGTTCGGTAAATAATTGCCTGCTGTTTAAACTCCCATCTTTTTCAATGATGTACCTGTATATTTTACCAGCTCCTATATCCGCCACATATAAATATTTGCCATCCGGCGTGCCTACGATTCCGTTGGGCTTAACCACATCCTCCGATGCGACCACTGGTTCCGTATCTTTTTTCCGGAAGAGATAAACCTTCTCTCCCTCTATATCCGGCGTTTTTCTTGTCCAATAGGACCGTTGATAATAAGGATCCGTAAAATAGATAGTTCCGCCGGGATGTACCCATAGATCATTGGGGCCGTTTAATTTTTTACCGTTACTGTCTTTTATTAAAACAGTTATTTTCTTCTGCGTTGAAAC
>JANOCH010000151.1:0-4295 GCA_031412015.1 Chitinophagaceae bacterium | reverse complement strand
GCTTCCGGCAATACATAAGTACCTTCTTGCTCTAAAGGGTTTTGAGTAGCCAACACCAAAAAAGGTTGTTCTAACGTATAAGTTGTATCGCCAATGGTCACCTGTCTTTCCTGCATAGCTTCAAGCAGTGCAGATTGCACTTTTGCAGGAGCCCTGTTGATCTCATCGGCAAGGATAAAATTGGCGAAGATGGGACCTTTACGAACGACAAATTCATTTCTCTGCTGGTTATAGATCAGCGTCCCGATTACATCGGCAGGCAACAGATCCGGTGTAAACTGAATCCGGCTAAAGTTGGCATGAATGGCCTGTGCCAGGGATTTTATCGTTAACGTCTTAGCCAGCCCCGGAACTCCTTCCAACAACACGTGCCCGTTGCTCAAGAGCCCGATAAGCAGGCGGTCCAGCATATGACTTTGTCCTACTATAACATGGCTAACTTCTTCCCTCAATTTATCGGTAAACTGGCCGGCGTGGCTGATACGGTCATTCAACTGACGGATGTCTTCTGCGGTTTTATACATTGGCTTGATTTATGGTATCACAAAATACGAACTTCATATTAAGCAAATTATTTGCCGATATGACTGTGAGACAGAAATACTTACACTTTTTCAAGTATTTCTACCTTGTAACGAACAAAAAGAGAGGTTATTTTTATCAATCAATCCTATTTCTATGCAAAAGAGAATTATTTTATTGTCCGCTCTATTTTCTTTTTTCCTTCTACTCAACAGTAGCTGCAGCAAAAATGACGATCCCGCTCCGGCGGCTAAAACAAAAACAGAGTTGATCACCAAGTCGCCCTGGAAGTTCAGTGATGCAAAGGTTAGTGGCATTTCCGTAGCCTCTTTTTTGCAAACCTGTCAAAAAGATAATAGTCTCACATTTATTGCAGCAGGAACGGGTACTGCTGACGAAGGCGTGACCAAATGTAATGTCGGCGATCCTCAAACTAATCCATTTACCTGGAGTTTTCAAACAAGTGAGACAGTGTTGTTTGTTTCAACACCTTTCTTTACGGGAGGAAGCAGCACGTTTACGCTTGTCAGTTTAACGGAAACGGAATTGGTCGTATCACAAAATATTACCGTATCCGGTGGCACTCAAAATGCAGTTATCACTTTCATTCATTAATCACGAAAGATATTTGCCAACAATTGGTACTCGCCGACCAACGCCAAATGCTTTATAGCTGACCCGGATGATGGGACAAAACTGGTTACGTTTGTATTCATTCGTATTGACCATTTTCAAGACTCTTGCTACCAGTGCCTGATCATACCCTTTCGCAATGATCTCATTTGGCCCATTGCGCAATTCAATATACTCATATAAAACCCTGTCAAGCGTATCATACTCCGGCAGGCTGTCGCTATCTTTCTGACCGGGCCTCAATTCAGCAGATGGTGGTTTTGTGATGATATTTTCGGGTATGATCTCCCCGTTTTTATTGATGAATCTTGCAAGAGCGAAAACCTGCATTTTATACACATCGCCCAATACACCCAACCCACCGGCCATATCGCCATATAAAGTGCCGTAACCTGTTGCCAATTCACTTTTATTAGAAGTATTGAGTAAAATATAGCCGAATTTATTAGCCACCGCCATGAGCAAATTACCTCTCGTTCTGCTTTGAATATTTTCTTCGGCAATACTAAAAGGCAGGTCCTGGAAAATAGGTTTTAGCTCTTTGATAAACGCATCATAAATATTTTTGATCGGAACAATATCGTAAGGATTAGCAAGATTCTTACTCAACAAATCTGCATCATCCACCGAATGTGAAGTAGAATACTGCGAGGGCATTAAAATAGCCCTGACATTTTCTTTACCCAATGCCGCCACCGCCAAAGACTGCGTAACCGCACTGTCAATACCTCCCGATGAGCCCAGTATCGCTTTGGTAAAACCCATTTTTTTAAAGTAATCACGGATGCCCAATACCAATGCATGATATATCTCCTCGATATTTTTTTCATTGGTCAGGTATTTTATGGTGTCTTCTCCAACACCTACATCTGAAGCAGAGAAATAGATAGCACCGGCTGCCCCCTCTGATCCGATAGCTATCGGATCTCCTCCACCAGCCGGCGGAGAGCCTATCGAAAAGTCAGACTCTCTGGTAAGACTACCTAAATCAATTACAGCAAAGTCCTCTTCAAAATACTTCATCTCTTTCACCTTGTTCCCGCAATTATCATAAACAAGACTTCCTCCATCAAAAACGATCTCTGTTTGCGAACCCACTGTATTGCAATACAACATGGGTAGTTTGTATTTGATCGTGTGAGCTCTCACAAGACTGTTGCGTACTATATCCTGTGCATAATTATACGGTGAAGCGGAAAGATTGATCATTACATCGGGGTTCATCGTGATCAGTTTCTCCATGGGAGTTACACGATAAAGGGGGTTGTCGCCCATATTCCATATATCCTCGCAAATGGTAACTGCCAGTTTTTTCCCTTTTAATTCCATTAGCTGCCATTCAAAAGCAGGTTCAAAATATCGATACTCATCAAACACATCATAGTTTGGAAGCAGTGACTTGTGTATCTCCGATTTAATTTCTTTTTCATACAGAAGGAATACAGCATTAAAAAGATCCTTTCCTTCTTTGCCGGGGTTACGAGCCGGGCTTCCGACAAGTACACCAATTGTATCGGCGTGTTCTTTTATGACATCAACGGCGCTATAACACTTATTGATAAAGTCATTAAACTCCAAGAAATCCCTGGGTGGGTAGCCACAGACACATAACTCAGAAAAAACAACCAGGTCGGCGTCCTGTTGTTTTGCCCAATTGATCCCCTCAATGATCTTGCGGGTATTCTCTTCAAAATTTCCGATATGATAGTTTTGCTGCGCTAATGCGATCTTCATACTACAAATTTAACCCCCCGCCTTTAATCGAACAGTAAAAAAATCAGTTATGCTGCAATGGTGGCACATCAAATTTCAATACCGAACGGGTTGACAATCATGAAATGTTAATAGCCGCGTTTCTATATCTTCGTGTACAACATTAATACATTCGTTTCGTTTACCATTGCTATGAAAAAAGCCAGCCTCCTCGTATTATTAGCCTTTTGCTTTGCTGCCTGCAACAACAAAAAAAATATTCCCGATATTTCGAATAGTAAGGTCGACCTGGCGGTCGAAAGATTTGATGAAGCTTTCTTTGGAATGGACACCCTGCAGGTAGATAAAAGCCTGAACGAAATAAACCAGAAATTTCCTGAATTACTCCCACCCTTTCTTCAAACGATCGTAGGCGTAACCGACACCACCGGCATAAAAACTTTCTTCAGGCTATATAAACCAGTTTTTGATTCTTCGCAAAAACTTTATAGGGATTTCGCATCCGTAAAAACAGAGTTAAAAGAAGCCTTTAGTTATGTGAAATACTATTTCCCCTCGTACCAGGTTCCGCAAAAGATCATACCAGTAATAGGCCCAATGAATTCTATTGACGACATGGCTAAAATGGCAAACGGAGATTTCACCCCCAATTTTATAGGGCCGGATTTTTTGGGTATCAGCCTGCAGTTTTACCTGGGGGGAAATTTTTCCCTGTATAAGAACGACTATTTTATCAATAATGTAGTTCCTCTTTACCGCAGCCGGAGATTCGCGAAGGAATATATTGTCGCCGATGTAATGAAATTGATAGCCGATGATATCTTCCCGGACAAAAGCAATACCCGGTCCCTGGTTGAACAAATGATCGAAAAAGGAAAGCAATGGTGGCTGATCGATAAATTTTTACCTGAATCAGCTGATTCGGTAAAGACCGGTTATACCAGGCAGCAGCTGGATTGGTGCCAGGAAAATGAAGGGTTGATCTGGAGCTATATTGTGAAAAATGAGAACCTTTATGCTGTTGATCCCGTAACAATCCAAAACTATATTGGCGAAGGCCCTTTTACGCAAGGGTTTTCACAAGAATATTCACCCGGAAAGATCGGTCCATGGATTGGATGGCAAATGGTTAAAAAGTATGCTGATGCCAATTCTGGCATGAAACCTGAACTGGTTATGCAGGCATCGGCAAAGCAGATACTGGAAGAAGGTAAATACAAACCGAAATAGTTGCAAAATCAATATAAAATGTCCTCTATGCTGTATTTGCTTATATTGCGCTGATCTGTTACTAAAAAAGCCCTTTATAAGGCAATACATAATAGCATGAAGGCTCTCGCAACGCTTACTGATCCGGTTTATATTCCCAGAGAAAATTTTAACTGGTATGATAAATTATGGCTGAAGATAATGAACGACAAAAGGGA
>JANOCH010000150.1:0-1827 GCA_031412015.1 Chitinophagaceae bacterium | reverse complement strand
AAAGAAACGTTAAGCGTAGCACCCGATGGCTATGGAAGCATTTATAAGCTGTGGTTAAGCGAGAAAACGCCAGTGGCTGACAAGGATCAGAAAATGATCTTAGCCACCTGCGCCACGGATGAATTGATAACCAACAATACTTATTCCATGGCTATCTCGATGGTTACGGATGAAAAGCTACGACAACTGCTGGAAGAACACCAGCAAGGATTGAAGAGCCTGCATGCAGCAATCCGGCAGTATTACCAGGCACAATGACGTCGTTGTAATTTACCCACCGATCTCTTTCTGCAATAAGCCTTTTAGCAAAGCCATCCATTGCAATTCTGATAGACCAGCTAATGCTCCCGCTGCGATAACTGAGTTACGGATATTATCCGGAAAGGATGCTTTTTTGGTATTGGGCAATTCATTGCGGCCATGGTAAGAGGCAGTAACCGTATTGCCAATCCTTTTAATAATAAAGGTTGAAGTGGCTCCTTCCGAAAAAAAATGAGCAATACCCCTTTCAGGTGTACCTGGGTTAGGACTTGCCTTAAGCGTCATTCCAAAGCTTTGCTCCGCAGAAGGGTCAGCAATTTCGGCAATATTTACCACATTTACCCAATCGTAGCCACTGCCTACAACAGGGCCGGGTCCCGGGATATCTATCATCAAATAATCATTTTCCTGTGCAAGCCGGTTTGCATTGGTGTTGTCGGGAGTCTCCAGCTTAAAAGATGCGCTGATGCTACCAGACAATTCATGCCATATCGGGGGATTTAAAAGGCGTTTGCAAGCTCTGTTAAAGGTAGTGATCGATTCCTCCACGGAATTTTCTGTGACCGAACTTTCAAGATCAAGCGCCTTGCCCAACGTATTAGCGGGGATCAGCGGGGTGTCTGTTGGTAGGTAATTCATAAACGCATTTAGTCATTTATATTAAAAAAAATGATGCCAGAGAAGCATGGCACTATTTAGTACACATTTATAGATGGATGACCATCAACCAGTGATATGGATCTTATTCCCGGTTTTCATTGACTCATAAATAACCTCTATGATCTTTATATCTGTTCTTCCCATTTCACCCGTTACTTTTACTGGGCCGTTCGTTAAGATGGCATGGGCAAAATCATCCATTTGCAAGGCCTGTTGATTGATTTCCGGGAGATCGATAAAACCAGTGGCGGTTTTCCCTTTTATTCCTACGTATTGGTAGGCAGGCGACAACTCAAACCAACCATGAGCCGCATCCGCATGCAGGCTGTTCATATCGCTGGAATAACTGGTTTCACATAACGCTGTCAGACCATTGGGGAATTCCATTTCCCAACTCAATGACTCTTCAATATTTTTAAAAAGCTCCGGGTTTGTCTTGGCGCCTTCTTTCGCTTTTACCGCAATAGGTTCCATACCGCTGGTGTACCGGGCAGCCTGGATACAATAGATTCCCAGGTCCATAAGCGGACCACCACCCGCTAAATTTTTATTCAACCGCCACCCTTCTGTATCATCGCTGCCATGCGAGGCGTGAATACTGGTCAACTCTCCGAATATTTTGGACTGACCCATTTTCATCATATCCCGATGGTGCGGCTCGAAATGTAAGCGATAGCCTATTGATAACATTACCCCCGCTTCTTTGCAGGCGCTGATCATATCATCGCATTCTTTAACGGATAAACCCATGGGCTTTTCACAGATGATATGTTTACCCGCTTTAGCACCCCGTATCACATATTCTGCGTGCAGGGCATTAGGTAGAACTATATACAGGATATCGATCTCTTTATTACTGCAGATATCGTCAAAGTTTTCATAGTTGTATATGTTACGGTCAGCAAT
>JANOCH010000149.1:0-3395 GCA_031412015.1 Chitinophagaceae bacterium | reverse complement strand
CGGAGAAAATGGTCACGATAAAGTGAAAAGACCTCCTCCCGACCTCCTCCGAAGGAGGAGGCCATCTGAGCACAGCCCTCGCTTTTTGGAGATGCTGATAATAGTCAGTAATTCCCAAAATGCTGAGCAGAGATATAAAGTTGATGTGTTAGTTATGAAGTTTGGATTTGCAATACAGTACCGCTCCCTCTCTTTTGGAGAGGGAGAAGGAGGGTGAGGCTGAATAGCGAACAGAACGATGAACGGAGCGTCGCAACAGGCGATGCCATGAAATACAAAAGCTGGTAAAAAAAATAGATGAAAAAAATTCTTTTAGCTGGATTTACTTTAGCATGGATAACTGCTGCTGCGCAGGACAAACCTTTGTCTCAGCAAATAGCCGCTACCGTCATGACAACCTGGAAAGATTCTTTTTCACTTGGTAACCAGGCAAAGTGGGCGTATGATATGGGCGTTATTCTAAAGGGATTTGAAGGAATATGGAGAAACACCGGTGATGTGAAATATTATAACTACATCCTGCAGCAGATGGATTTTTTTGTGCAGGATGACGGAACGATCAAGACATACCGGCCCGACGAATATAATATTGACCACATCAACAATGGGAAACTTGTTTTATTGCTGTACAGGATCACACTAAAAGAAAAATATCTTAAAGCCGCTAAACTGCTACGTGAACAGTTGCGTACACATCCCCGTACAAAGGAAGGGGGTTTCTGGCATAAAGCCATTTACCCTTACCAGATGTGGCTCGACGGGTTATACATGGGAGCGCCGTTTTATGCGGAGTATGCTGATCTGATGCACGAAGACACTGCCTTTAACGACATCGCCAACCAATTTATTTGGATGGAAAAACATGCAAGAGACGCAAAGACCGGTTTACTTTATCATGCCTGGGATGAAAGCAAGGAACAAAAATGGGCGAATAAAGAAACAGGGGTATCACCATTTTTCTGGGCGAGAGCAATGGGTTGGTACGGTACGGCATTGGTAGATGCGTTAGACTGGTTCCCTGAAGATCATCCGGGCAGAAAGGATCTTATTGCGATTCTAAACCGGTTGATCAATGCGATTGAAAAAGTACAGGATCCCGGTACCGGACTTTGGTTGGATATACTGAATTATAACGGACCGGGTAAGGAGAAGAATTATTTCGAAGCATCAGCCAGCAGCCAGTTTGTATATGCAGTGGCGAAAGGTGTGAGAAAAGGTTATTTACCAGCCATTAAAATTGCTATTGCAAAGAAAGGATATGATGGCATTGTGAAACGATTCATCAAATCGGAGAACGGCCAGACCAACCTGCACGGCACCGTAAAAGTAAGTGGGCTGGGTGGCAAGCCTTATCGCGACGGGAGTTTTGAATATTATATGAGTGAAGATGTGATCGTAAACGACCCCAAGGGTATCGGTGCATTTTTATTGGCCAGTAATGAAATGGACATGTTGCCCACGCAAAGCATTGGCAGGGGTAAGGCGGTATTGCTTGACAGGTATTTTAATAGCGAGAAAAGAAAAGATATAGGCGGGGCTATGGTGTACTGGCATTATGTATGGAATGAAATGTCTCATCCGGGTTTTACGGCATTCGGTCATATCTTCAATAAATACGGAGCAAAACTTTCTTCGCTTGACGTAGCGCCCACTGCAGAAAATCTTAAAAATGCGTCTGTATATATCATTGTAGATCCCGACTATACCAGGGAAAACCCTAATCCCAACTATGTTAGTGGCAGGGATATAAAGGCGATCACCGATTGGGTAAAAGCAGGAGGTGTATTGCTATTAATGGCCAACGACAGTGGTAATTGCGACCTTGATTACTTTAATAATCTCGCCACTGAGTTTGGAGTAAACTTTACCAATAAGAGCAGGAATATGGTAAAGAATGATGCATTTGAGACGGGTGTTGTTGTTCCGAATGATAAACAGGTTTTCAAAGGGCCCTACAAAATGTACCTCAAGGAAATTAGTGTGATAGAAGTGAAAACTCCTGCCAGGGCGTTGGTGACAAAAGATAACGATGTAGTTATCGCTACGGCAAAATATGGCAAGGGAACTGTCTTTGCGGTAGGAGATCCATGGCTGTACAATGAATATGTGGATGGCCGGAAATTGCCTACGGAATATCAAAACTTTAAAGCGGCGACTGATTTGGTGAAATGGCTGCTGGCACAAAGCAAAAAGTAACAGGTAAGCCAGGAAAACTAGAGTTATGTTAACGGTAAGTTGACGAATATCCCACAAAGGTACGGAGGCCACAAAGGAATTCTCTTAGTGTACTTGGTGGCTTTGTCCAAAGGACTCCTT
This sequence comes from Chitinophagaceae bacterium, assembly GCA_031412015.1. GTDB lineage: Bacteria > Bacteroidota > Bacteroidia > Chitinophagales > Chitinophagaceae > Terrimonas_B. Next base: position 1,079 of record JANOCH010000149.1, on the reverse strand, counting down.
CGGAGTGGGGAAATGTATTGCGCTATAATAGATATAACTTAACACTAGTGGCTTATTGTTGAGCTGATAAACGGAACCATTTGATGAATTGAAATTACGTATGTATGCAACTATCAAAAAAAACATTGAAGGAAATTTCTCCAAAGAACGGATTGATCATCCAGGATGAAAAGCTATTTACGTTGCCCGAAAAAGTGTTACAATTTGGTACCGGGGTGTTACTGCGCGGCTTACCCGACTATTTTATTGACAAGGCCAACCGGCAGGGAATTTTTAACGGCAGAATTGTTATCATAAAATCAACTGCCACCGGTGGCGCTGATGCGTTTGATACCCAGGATGGTTTGTATACGCTGTGTGTAAAAGGAATTGAGAACGGAAAAACCGTTGAAGAAAATATCATTCATTCAGCGGTAAGCAGGGTACTGTCTGCGGCTTTACAATGGAACGAGATCCTTCAATGCGCTGCTAACCCGGATATGCGGGTGATCATTTCTAATACAACTGAAGTGGGTATCGTGCTGGATACAGATGATGATCTCCACGCATCGCCACCACGGTCCTTTCCCGCGAAGTTGCTTGCCTTCCTTTATAAGCGATACAGGATATTTAATGGCGATCCGGCCAAAGGAATGGTGATCATTCCCACGGAACTTATAACAGACAACGGTGAAAAACTGGAAACGATCATTGAAGAGTTGGCCCACCAGAACAATTTGGAATATGCCTTTATGGACTGGCTGGAGAATGCCAATTTCTTCTGCAATTCATTGGTCGATCGTATCGTGCCGGGTAAATTACCACCTGCTATGCAGGCAAAAGTGGATGCTGAAACAGGCTATACAGATGAATTGATGATCATGAGCGAGGTCTATCGCCTTTGGGCCATCGAATCAGATAGTAAAAAGGTACTGGATACTTTATCCTTCAGCAAAGCTGATGAAGGCGTGATCATCACGGCGGATATTGATTTGTTTCGTGAATTAAAACTCAGGTTGCTCAACGGCTCCCATACTTTTAATTGCGGACTCGCATGGCTCGCCGGTTTTCGTACCGTAAAGGAAGCAGCGGGTAATGCT
>JANOCH010000148.1:0-16283 GCA_031412015.1 Chitinophagaceae bacterium | reverse complement strand
AAACTCCCTCATACGGAAGATAAATTGCCTCGCAACAATTTCATTCCGGAATGCTTTACCTATTTGTGCGATACCAAAAGGAATCCTCATCCGGCCTGTCTTCTGGACATTTAAAAAATTCACGAAAATACCCTGTGCCGTTTCGGGACGCAGGTATACCTTGTTATCTTCATCATCCGCTGAAACAGTAGAACCAAATTCGGTGGAGAACATGAGATTGAATTGTCTTATGTCGGTCCAGTTGCAGGTGTCGCTGATGGCGCATTTCATCTTATTATCCTCGATCAGTTTCTTCAATCCGGCAAAATCATCTTTGGCAATTAATGCCTCCATCGCCGCGATAAGTTCATCGGCTTCTTTTTCTTTTCCTTCTGTTTTTAATAATTCAGCATGGGCTTCTATTAAATGATCAACCCGGTAACGTTTTTTACTGTCCTTATTATCGATCATCGGATCGTTGAAATTATCAACGTGGCCGCTGGCCTTCCAGGTAGTGGGATGCATAAAAATAGCCGCGTCAATACCCACGATATTGTCATGGAGCTGGGTCATGCTTTTCCACCAATAGTCCTTAATATTCTTTTTCAGTTCGCTGCCCCACTGGCCGTAATCATATACCGCCTGCAAGCCATCATATATTTCGCTGCTGGGAAAAATAAAACCATATTCTTTACAATGCGAAATGATCGCCTGGAATTTATTAGAATCGTTTGCCATAAGGCGGCAAAAATAAGTCAGAACCGGGATTTAGCGGACAAAACAATTATTAATCAGATCATCTAAAAAATGACTTCCTCTTTCAACTATATTTTCTCATCGCATATTTTACGATCCATTGCGTATGCTCATCCTTTGACCTTTTCCACTGTCGGATCAATTTGGCGGCTTCACTTGGATTTACCTTGATATAATCCGTAAGATGATTGGCTACCGATTTTTTTACAAACTTCACAGGATCGGCTTTTAGGATCTCAAGAATCGTAAATACCGGTTGAGGAGTTTCAATGAAAAGTTCCAGTTTGGAGGCCCAGGGCAGTTTGGGCCGAAGCCCTTCCGATGCCAGTCTTCGCAGATGAAAATTTTTTTCGCCTGCCCATTTCTTCATTTGCTTCAATGTCTTCTCAGGATATTTTCTAACAAAAGGTCGGACCGCATATTCTCCCGTATTTCTTTTTGTTAGCTCGCCGATAGCATTCATGGAAACAGCAAAGTGATCCAGCCCGTATTTTTCTACGAATTTCCCAACCGGCATCAGCCAATGAAAATTGCTAAACATCCCTGTCTCCTTCTCATTTTCCGGCCCTATTATTTTCAGCAGGATTGTAATTGCATCCGGGAAATGTTCCGGCAAAAAAAGTCTGAGTTTGTCAGCTATCCATTCCACTCTTTGTGTTAGCGACCGGTCATTGATACCTTTTGTCACAGCTTTAATAAAAGCTTTCTGCTCAAAATTTTTATGTACCAATATTATTTTTGCTGAAAGTAACTCCGCCAGGTTTGTTCCAAAATATTTTGTTAGCCCATTTGCTGATTCCATGAAACCAAAAATTATAGTCTGTCTTAAAAACGCATTGCATTCGTCGGCAATTAATTTTATGGCAAATGCTATAAGCGACGTAGTACTTAAGGCTAAATGTAATTATAAATTTTCAGCAGGAACTTCAACTTTAGCGGCCTGTGTATTTTGCAAATCCTGTTTTGTTTCTACTTCCACCTGCTCTATCCACACAGCATAATTATTGGGATAGATATGGGAACCCGAGCAAATAGCATAAGCACGGGTATAAGCCGCACCAAAATAGAGGATGATCGCTGAAAAATATACCCATAGTAGAATAACAATGATGGATCCGGCGGCGCCATACGCCGATGACATTTTACTGTGGCCCAGGTAATAGCTGATCAGGAATTTTCCACCCATAAAAAGCAAAGCGGTGGCAAAAGCTCCGGCCCTGACATGCTTCCATTCTATCCGGGCATCCGGCAATACTTTAAATATGAGACCGAATAAAAGCGATGTCATGATAAAGGTGATCACCAGGTTGACAATGTAAACCACAATGACCTGTGTTTCCGGAAATATCCTTGTCAGTTGGTCAATTAAAGCATCCATCACACCATTCAATACCAATGATACCAGTAACAAGAATCCAAGAGAAATAACGATGGAAAAAGATAACAGCCGGTTGATGATCAGCTTAAGCCAACCCCTTCCTTTTTTGGGTCTTGCTTTTAACCTCCAGACCAGGTTAATAGAATCCTGTATCTCACCAAATACACTGGTGGCCCCAATAATTAAGGTGGTTAATCCAACAATGGTGGCAAAACTGCCTTCAGAAGAAAGAGCGGCATTGCGTATGGTTTCCTGAATTTGTACCGCCGCATCAGACCCTACCAGGCTGGCTATCTGGCCATAGACCTTTCCCTCCACGGCCTCGTGTCCATAAAATATATCGCTGACCCAAAGCACGATAATGATGAGCCCCGGCAATGAAAATATCGTATAATAGGCAAGTGCGGCACTTAGCTTTAAGACATTGTGTTCAAAAAATGCCCCAAATGCGTCCTTAATGCTATTCCATATCGTCTTTATTGGCATATTCCGTTAAATGGAACAAAATGATGCCAAATATTTACTCCTTTGCTTTGGGCTTTAATTTTTCATTTTGCTGATGACGCGTGGCATCGCGTATATTTTTTTTCTCGAAATTTTTTTTCAACGCTTCGGTAAGGTCAACCCCTGTTTGATTGGCAAGGCAAATTAATACCCATAACACGTCAGCCATTTCATCCGCCATATCTCTTTCTTTATCCGACTCCTTGAATGACTGATCTCCATATTTACGGGCCATGATGCGGGCAAGCTCTCCTACTTCTTCCGTAAGAATAGCCATGTTCGTCAATTCACTGAAGTAACGAACACCAACGGTTTTGATCCATTCATCTACTTGTTGCTGGGCACTCTGAATAGTCATAACAATATTTTTGGAGAATACTTGCAATATAGCATGATTCTTGCCGTTATAGCCGTCCCAAGCGAACCCCGTACTTTTTGAAAGCCATAAAATCAATTATCAAAACCGCTTTGATCATTGCTATCTGATACCAGTGATTAAAGATGAAAAGTATATTCTATGATGCGGCCTCTTATCCGTATATCTTTTTTAGTGTTGGCACTCACCTGCTTCTCCATTTACCCGCAGGCACAGCCCCTCAATACCGCTGTTGCCAAAGAGAATGAAAAAAGCAAACCTTACCGCATACTTACTTCGGGCAAACTGGTTACTATTAAAAGCACAAAGACCATTAAAAACGTGATGGTTTGGACCTCGGGCGGCAACAGGATCATAGAGGACAAAAATGTAAACGCATCCAACTACAATTTCCGCATTACCGTGAATGAAAAGATCTTTTTCATTATGGTACAGTTAATGGATGGTCGGACCTTTTCGGAGAAGATTGGGGTGCAATAAGCTAAGAGTTGAAAGAGGGAAAGAGAAAAAGAGTTATTTGAAAAGAATAATTGCATTTGAAAGTCCCCGATCTCTGAAGACTATAAAATTTTTTAAGCAAACCCCATCATTTTTTGAGTCTGTCTTATCGTAAGTAAACGTCAACACAACTCCTTTACCTCCTTTTCTCCTTTAACCTCTTAGTCTTTATTTTTTGTATCGATCACAATCGTTACCGGACCATCATTTAACAATTCTACTTTCATATCCGCTCCGAATTCGCCGGTTTGTACCGGTTTACCAAGGTCCATGGAAAGCTGTTCAATCATTTTTTCATATAGCGGTATAGCGATGTCCGGTTTGCTGGCTTTGATATAAGAAGGGCGATTCCCTTTTTTGGTGGATGCGTGCAGGGTAAACTGGCTGACCAGTAATATATCTCCGTTCATTTCTTTTACCGAAACATTCATCACTCCATTTTCATCATTAAAAATCCGGAGATTGACGATTTTGCCGCAAAGCCATTCAATATCTTCCTTCGTATCGGCATCTTCTATACCTAACAAAACAAGCAAACCATCACCAATTTTTGAATGAATATTTCCATCAATCATAACACTGGCCCGGGAAACTCTTTGAATCACCACTCTCATAGTTTGTAACTTTACTGATTATACAAATGTATTGACTATTGACTATTGACTATTGACTATTGACTATTGACTATTGACTATTGACTATTGACTATTGACTATTGACTATTGACTATTGACTACCATGATCGACCTGGCAAAAGAAATATCCTTCCAAACAACCCGTAGCGGTGGAAAAGGCGGACAGAATGTAAATAAGGTGGAGACCGCCGTTATCGGATCAATACATATTGAAAACTCACAACTACTGACCGCCGATCAAAAAAATATATTACTGGAAAAACTTTCAAATCGTATCAGCGGCGATGGTTTTCTGCAGGTAAAAGCTCAGGAACATCGTACTCAATTAGCCAATAAGGAAGAAGTGATCGAGAAGATCAATAAACTGGTCAATGCGGCGTTAATTAAGAAGAAAGCCCGTATCGCCACCAGGGTCAGTAAAGCAGCTAAAGAACGAAGGATCGGATCTAAAAAAAAGAAGGCGGATATAAAATCGGGCCGTAAAAAATTTAACCCGGGTGATTTTTAAACATTCTCCCGTTGAAAGCGTTTTCTTAGTATTTGTGAAAAGAAGTATTGTAACCATACTATTCCTTATTATATCCGTAGTCCTTATTTCCTGGGGGTTAGGCTCCTGCCGCAGAAATGACAACCCCAATGATCTTACGCTTGTCCAACAAGAAATTCCTGATGGTTTTCCTGCGCCTGTCTACCGCTTTGCAGACAATCCGTTAACCAAAGAAGGTATTGAACTTGGCCGTCAATTATTTTATGATGGCCGTTTGTCATTGGATGGCAATTTTCCCTGCGCTTCTTGTCACCAGCAAATAGCCGCTTTCGGCACCTTTGAACATGACCGCAGTCATGGCTACAATGGTTCTCATACATTGCGTAACGCCCCTGTTCTTTTCAATCTTGCCTGGCAGGATAAATTTCACTGGGATGGTGAATTCAGTTCTTTATTTGATGAAGCCGCTCAGCCCATCAATGGTCATATAGAAATGGCCGAATCCTTTAACGGGGTGATCGATAAACTACAGAAAGACGCATCCTACCGGAAACAATTCAAAAAGATATTCCGTACATCCGTCATCAGCCCGGAGCATGTTTTAAAAGCATTGGCGCAATTTACCGGCACTATAACCTCGGCCAATTCAAAATACGACCGCTATAAAAAAGGAACGGCCAGCTATACCGCGCAGGAAGAAGATGGTTACCAGTTATTCCTTACGCATTGCAATAGTTGTCACAAGGAACCCTTTTTCACAGACTACAGTCTTCGTAATATCGGGCTGCCCGTGGAAAGTTTTTTAAATGATTATGGGAAACTGATGCTGACCAATGATCCCTCCGATTCATTGAAGTTTAAAGTACCCACCCTGCGCAACGTGTACATTTCTTCGAACTATATGCATGATGGCCGTTTTAATACGCTGGCCCAATGCATCAATCATTACAGGACCGGCGTTCAGCAAAGCACTACGCTTGATCCGCAGCTTACCAACGGTATTCAACTCACCGATGCGGAAGCCATCAACATAGCTCTATTCCTGCGTACATTAACTGATTCTTCTTTTTTACAGGACAGTCGGTATAGTAAACCCTGACGATATAGGAGTTTTGTCTCAATTAGGAAATATCACGCAGGGTACACGGTGAACGCCGGGGATATCTTACCGGTTACTGGAGCGTTGTCCCGCAATGACGATATCATTTGGTTGGGCTCTCCCGGCGAACCCAGCGGCCTCCGCGTGAACTGAAACTCAGGCACTACTTTTTTACTGGCTTACTTTTCTTTTTCCTCTCAACAGTTCCAACGCCGTTTTCTGGTTTTCAATTTCCTTTTGTTGATTTTCCTGGTCTTTTATATTTTTTTCCAGGTCAGATTGAAGACCTTTGATCTTTTTTTCGAGGCTTTGCTGATCATCCTGCAGATTTTTATATTTCTTTTCAGCTTTAACAACCGTTTCATCCTGTGCTTTTATCTGCAGCTCCAGGTCGGCTTCTTCTATTTCGGGAAGAAGGTTATTAAGAAAAGATTTTGCTTTTCCAACACCCATAGCGTCCATCTCAGTTAATGCATTGACGTCGCCCTTATTCATGATAAGATAAAGAGTGGTTTCATCTTTTTCTTTACGGCTTTTGCGGTCCACCTTAATAATGTAATCCATACTATTATCGCTGATATCGGTGACAAAGGCGTTTTTAAAAACAATAAAGCCCTTGTCTTTATTGAACATCCCCTTCTCGGCTTTCGCTTTATAGCCCATCTTTTCTATTTTCTGAACGATCGCATTCTCCACGGCTTCCTGGGAATAGGAAAAATCGATCTGTATCGCCTGTTGCTTTTTCTTGTTATACTCGACATTGCCTTCATATGCCTGTGAGAAAGCCGCGACTGAAAACAGTAAAACAATACCAATAGTTGTATAAATTCTTTTCATAATTAACGTTTTTACAAAGATAGAGGAAAGGCAAAATGAGTTGCATGGCTTCTATTGAATCCTTTTCCGGGTGTCAATTCGTTTTTTGAATGGCCATCAATTACTTTTGCTTTCAAATTTCCAATTCTATTGAGTGGCATTAAAAAACTGGCAGGGCAAACTCTATGGTATGGCGTTCCCACGATTGTGAGGCGTTTTCTCGGCTATATCATGAATCTTACGTTGCCGCTCATTTTCGCACAGCCCTCTAAAACCGCAGATCTGACCCAGGTATATGCGATTATTCCTTTTTTAAACGTGCTGTTTACTTACGGATTGGAAACCGCTTATTTCCGCTTCTCCCGTGAGGGAGATCAGAAGAATTTGTATAATACGCTGTCCGTTTCCCTGATCGGTTCCACTATTTTTTTTACCGGCCTGCTCTTCCTCTTTAAGGATAAGATCGCTGAATGGGCCAATCTCAACGAACATCCTGAGTATATCAGCTGGATGGCGGCCATTATCTTCTTTGATGCCATCAGTACACTGGCTTTTGCAAGACTCAGACAAGAGAACAGACCCAAACGGTATGCCTTCGCGACGCTGGCAGGCGTGTTATTGAATATACTGGTAGTGGCATTGTTCCTGGCCATTATTCCCAGCTATGTACAAAAGAATCCGCTTAGTTTCCTGGGAACATTTTATAATAAAAATATCGGCATAGGCTATTATCTCATTGGCAACCTTGCGGGCAGTATCCTCACGTTTATTATTCTAAGAAAAGAGTTTGTACAGATACGTTTTCATTTTGATCGGGTACTCTGGAAAAAAGTAATGCAATATGCCTATCCGTTGGTAATAGTTGGTATGGGCGGAATGGTGAATGACATGCTGAGCCGTCTTATTTACCAGCATGTGGTTGATCTTCCCGAACAGCAGGCCAAACATGAGCTGGGTATATTCGGAAATATTTACCGGCTGGCCGTTCTTATTACTATCATGATTCAAGCATTCCGGATGGCCGCGGAACCATTTTTCTTTAACCAGAGCAAGGAAGAGAATGCGCCCCGTACTTATGCCAGGATCATGAAATTCTTTGTGATAGCCTGTTGTTTTATGTTTCTTTTGATCAGTTTATACATTGATGTATTCGCCTGGTTTTTCGAAGCTATCAACAAGCCGGCATGGACTGAGGGGCTGACCATCGTTCCGCTGTTAGCATTGGGAAATATTTTCCTGGGAGTATATTACAATCTTAGTATATGGTATAAACTAACGAATAAGAATATGATGGGCGCCATGATCACTATCGCCGGTGCTGTTATTACTATCGTGCTTAACATTCTGCTGATACCAAAATGGCATTACCTGGGTGCCGCCATCGCTACTTTCTGCTGCTATTTGTTTATGATGATTGTTAGTTACCTGATGGGTCAAAAACATTATCCTGTACCATATGCACGGAAAAAACTGGTCGCTTATATAGGGATGGTTATTCTCCTTTACCTGTTTCACCGTGGCTTGATAAAGCTCTGGGATAACAGGGGGTTCATTATTGTAACAGCCACTTTGTTTCTTTGCTTCTTCAGCTTCCTTATCGCGAAGATTGAAAAAAAGGAACTGCAGAGACTACCTTTTATCGGTAAGTTCATTATGAAAATTTAAGATGCTTACGCAGGAAGAAATAAAAAAGAAACTGGGTAAATACGCCGCCGATCTTGTTCCTCCGGGTACTACTATTGGTTTGGGCACCGGCTCTACGGTATTCTGGCTGATACAGGAATTGGCTATCCGTGTTCGCAATGGATTCTCGTTAAAAATAGTTCCAACGTCTAACGAAACAAAAAAACTGGCGGCAGAAGCGGGCATTGGTTCTGTTGAACTAAATGAAGTGGATTCACTGCCTCTAACCATTGATGGAGCCGATGAAATAGATGATCACTTTCAGCTGATAAAGGGTGGAGGCGGGGCTTTGCTACAGGAAAAAATGGTAGCCGACGCCTCAAAAAAATTGATCATCATGGCTGATGAAAGTAAGCTGGTCAAACAATTGGGGCGGTTCCCGCTCCCGGTAGAGGTGATACCCGGTGGTTGGAAACAGGTTCAGAAAAAAATTGTTGCGGGAGGTTGTAGTAAAGCGGAACTACGTAAGGAAAATAATCATGCATTTGTTACCGATAATGGCCATTATATCCTGGATTGTCATTTTGAAAAGATCATCGAAGCCACCACTTTAAATACTACCCTACACCTGATGCCCGGTGTTGTTGAAACGGGCCTTTTTATCAATATGGCTAATGCTGTTATTATCGGCCGGGCCGATGGTACAATTGAAGTAAAGTAATATCTCTCTCCTTAAACCTAGTACACTTCACGTACGGGTTATTCATTTTTTCAAAACCAACCTCACCCCAGCCCTCTCCATAAAATGGAGAGGGCGTGACGATTCCGCTAATACAGCTTCACATACGGATTATTCATTTTTTCAAAGCCGATTGTCGTTAATGACCCGTGCCCGGAATATACTTTTGTTTCATCGGGCAGGGTGAATAACTGCGTTTGAATGCTATTGATTAGCGTAGCGTAATCGCCACCGGGAAGGTCCGTTCTGCCAATACTTCCATTGAACAAAACATCTCCCCCAATTACAAACCCGCCGGCTTCATGATAAAAAATAACACTGCCCGGTGAATGACCTGGAGTAAAACGAATCTCCAATTCATCTTCGCCGATTTTGATCGTTTCGCCCTCTTTTAAAAATAGAAGATCCCCCTCGTAATTATCAAAGGGTAATTGCCAGGTTTTGCCAGCAATGGGCGCCCTTTCCAGAACCAACTTCTCTTTTTCGTGTATATGAAGTGTTAAATTCCATGTTTCATGAATAAATTTATTGCCAAAAACATGGTCCAGGTGGCAATGGGTATTCAGCAGCAATACCGGCTTCAACCCGGCTTTTTCTATATATGTTTTTAATTCTTCCTTCTCCTTGTCAAAATAACAGCCGGGGTCTATAATGCAGCACTCCTTCTTTTCGTTATATAATACGTAGGTATTCTCCTGGACGGGGTTAAATGTAAATGCCTTGAGAGCTAACATGGTTGGATTTTCGTACTTTTAAATATAGGCCTGAATCCGGTAAATTTGTCACCGGACCAGAAAACAATGTTTAAACGAAGATAGTTCAGAAATCAGCTATCCCGTAAGGCAACACCCGATGAAAAAACAACGATTTATCAGTATACGAAACAGCAAAGATTCTATGATGAAAGTATCATGCCTGATCACCTGTCTTTTGATTCTTATCGCGGTAGGCACCCATGCGCAGGTCAGCAATGTAGAGTTTGGAAAGAACCGTGTTCAATATCAGAAATTCAAATGGCGGTATTACCAGACAGAAAATTTTAATACCTACTTCAGCCAGGATGGTTTGGGCCTGGGTAAATATGTTGCCCAGATCGCTGAAACAGAATTACCGGGGATAGAAGAGTTCGTTGAGTATGGTTTGCAACGCCGGATAAACATCGTTGCCTATAATAATTTTGATGAGTTTCAGCAATCCAACATCGGGTTAGGAATCGACTGGCAGAATACCGGCGGTATTACCAAACTGGTCAACAATAAAATGCTGGTATATTTTGATGGCAACCATGATAATCTTCGCCGCCAGATACGCCAGGGTCTTGCGAGAGTATTGGTGGATAATGTATTGTTTGGTGATGACCTTGGTGAGTTTGCCGCCAACCAGGCTCTGCTTGATCTTCCCAAATGGCTTACTGACGGCTATATTGAATATGCGGCTGAAAACTGGTCAGCCAAATTGGACGATGACCTGCGATCCATCATGCTTGCCGGCAAATACACTAATTTTTACCAGTTTGCCTTTGATAAGCCTGAATTGGCGGGGCACTCCTTCTGGAAATATATAGCCGATAAATATGGTAAGACCAAAGTCACCTATTTTTTATACCTCAGCCGTATCTATCGCAATCTTAATAATGCCTCTCAAAAAGTAACCAAGAAGAAATTTAAAGCGGTACTGAAAGATTTTATGATGGAAGTACCGCAGCAATATTACAAAGATATCCGTGGTCGTCGTAATGCTCCCAAAGGACAATTGGGCGTAAGCGAAGTGATCGGTAAAAAAGACTTCATCCGCTTCAATGCGCATCCCAATCCCAGGAGCTTTACTTACGCTGTTGTCGAATTCAAACAGGGAAAATATTCTGTCGTACTGGTGGAGAATTTTGTAACCCGCAAAGTGCTGTTGAAATATGGTACCCGTTCGAAAGGTGATGAAATAAATCCCAACTACCCCATATTAGCCTGGGATGGAAAAGGAACCCGGCTTTCGGTTTTGTATAGCCAGGAAGGAAAGCTTAAACTGTTTGTATACGACCTGGTCAATCGTGTCAAGATCATCAAACAGGAACTTCCTATGTTCAACCAGGTGCAGGATATGAAATATATGCTGGATGCGAATACACTTATCTTCAGTGCCATCAGGAGCGGGCAAACCGATATTTTTGTTTATAAAATAGATAACCAATCTTACGACCAGATCACCAATGATGTTTATGATGATCTTGATCCTTCCTTTGTGGCATTTCCCAATAAAACCGGGATTATCTATTCAAGTAACCGTCCGTCCGCTGCAGCCGCCACCGGCGAAGATTCTTTGCCCGGCAAACGCTTTAATATTTTTTTAGTGGATAACTGGAACAAATCTGAATTCAAACAAATATCACAGCTTACCGCGCTGAACCGTGGCAATGCACGATATCCGTCACAATACAATACTTCGCATTTCACTTTTATCAGTGATGAAAATGGTATCAATAACCGGTATGCCGGATTTTTCCGTACGGAAAGAGCGGGATTAGATACACTGGTGTTTATCGGTGACGAAGTCTTGCGCAATCCACCGCGAAAAGAAGTAGATAGTTTATTGAAAGAATGGAATAAGACCGATATCGACTCCGTGGGTTTTGTTTCTATCACCAATGATTCCTCGTATACGTTTCCACTCACTAATTACCAAAGCAGTATGCTGGAAACAAGAACGGCGGGAGATAACCAGCAGGTAAGTGAAGTGGTAAAACTCGGCGATGTAAAGCTGTTGTATCGTTTAAGGGTGGATGAAAATGTATTGCGTCGCCGCAATATCAATGCCAGGCCAACCGAGTATATGAAACAGGTGATAGATGATGACAAGAGGATGAGGGGCAAACTATCACCGCAACAAGAAGGGAAAAAAACCGATACGAATAAGCAAAATGATTTTTTCCAAAGCGAATTTGGCGATGAGAAAAAAGACAGTACCAATACACAATTGGGAAAAGTGGTAGAGGCAACAGAAATCGCGGAACCCACTATTCTCAGCAAAGCAAAATTGTATGAATACCGGCCACCAAAATTCTTCGCTGACTATGCAGTTACAGGGTTCAGCAACTCTGTGCTGGCGGTCAACAAGTTTCAACCCTTTACCGGTGGCGGACCTATTAATTTATCAAATGGTAATGATTTTAATGGACTGATACGGTTAGGAACTTCTGACCTGATGGAAGACGTGAAATTTACTGGCGGTATCAGGATAGCTCCTAATCTCCGCGACAATGATGTTATGTTCTCCTTCCTGAATATGCGCAAGAGATTAGATTGGGGTGTCATTTACTACAGAAGCAGCCTTGAGGGTATTGCTACACTTCTTTATAATGGCTCTCCCGTTTCTGGCCCGGGAAAACAATTTTCAAGTTATTACCTGGCAACATTGAAATACCCACTTGACAGGATAAGAAGTATCAGGGCAACGATTGGTCCCCGCTTCGATAGAACAGTGCTGAGTTCTACCAACCAGGTTACCATAAAAGTGCCTGACACTACCAACACAAACGGTCAGTTCAGCCTGGAATATGTATATGATAATACTACCAACCCGGCTACCAATATCTGGCATGGCTTGCGGTATAAGATATTCGGAGATTGGTTCACCCAAATAAGCAGGGCCAATGAAGAAGGCCGCTTTATGTTTAACGTAGGGTTTGATGCCCGCCACTACCTGCCTATTTACCGCAACCTGATCTGGGCGGTTCGTGCCGGAGGTGATTTCTCTTTTGGCGATCAGAAAATAGTGTATTACCTCGGAGGTGTAGACAATTGGTTTAGTCCGAAGTTTAATGATGCCGACCTGGTTGATCAATCAGTTGAAGGACCCTATACTTATCAGTCTTTGGCCGTGAATCTGCGTGGCTTTCCACAAAACGCTGCTCATGGAAACAATGCCATGGTGCTTAATAGCGAGATCAGGGTACCGGTATTTACCACCTTCTTCAACAAACCGATCAATAATGCATTCCTGCGCAATTTCCAGTTAGTTCAATTTTTTGATATTGGAACAGCATGGTTTGGCAGTTTAAAGAATATCCGCCGGCCGCAAAGTATTTATACCGGGGACCAGGGTAATCCATTCTCTGTCAGAATGAAATCCGGTGGTATCGGTCCGTTTGCCGGTGGTTACGGTTTTGGAGCCCGCAGCACTTTATTAGGTTATTTTATCCGTGTGGATGCCGCCTGGGAAATGAATGGTGTATTCAAAGGAAAACCAAGCTGGTATTTTGCGATGGGATTTGATTTCTAATCACGGATTAAAAAGATTTATAAGGATCCGATAGCTATCGGATTTACAGATAATAAAAGACCCCGCCGTGGCGGGGTCTTTTTGTTTGCCTGCAATGGATACGAATGTATGATCAGCCATCGCAAGATGATCACCATTGAATTTTTTTGGAGAAATGCATGATAACGGCCAGCGTCAGGAACAAGCCAATACTTCCTAACAGTAAAGAGTAATCCTGCAACTGGAGTATAGTAAAAATATAAGAATACATCAGTGCCAGTATTATTCCCAGGACCGTGGTAAGTCTTGATGACTGTAAAATTCCCTTTACAAACCAGGCGATCAACCCGACAGTAGCGACCGAAGCAATAATATAGGCCACATTAAACCCGGTATATTCTGAAAAGGATAATAGTAGTGTATAAAAAAGGATCAATGCCAATCCTATTAATGCATACTGGAAGGGGTGCACCGATTTTTTATTCACGGTCTCAATAATAAAGAAAGCAGCGAACGTCAGCAGTATACAAAGAATGGCATACTTGACGGAACGCATTGTTTTTTGATAGCCGTTCACCGGGATGAACAAGTCGGCACCAAAAGAAGCTGATTGAAGATTGTACTTACTTTCCTTCCATGCCTGCGGAAAATTCCGGGTATGTGCCAGGCTTTTCCAGGTGGCAACAAATCCGCTGTCACTGATACGATGATCCGGTAATTGCCCGCCGGTGAAACTTGGATCAGGCCACGCGGATGAAAGCTTTACAGTAGTTTCCTTTCCTACCGGTGTAAACAATAATTGCTCCGATCCATTGATGGCGATAACAGAAGAAAACTGAATTTCTTTATCTGCGGAAACAGATACCGGCGCTGTAAAACCCTCTTTCATCACCGCATTATCTACCAACGAAGGATTTAAGGTGACCGATGAATCATTCCATGCTACCTTGATCTCTTCTTTTAGTCCTTTGCTATCGGCCAGCTCCATACAGATATAAGCTTCATTCCATAACACCTGGGCAGGGTCTAACTTTAATTGCTGTAAAGGAACCGCATTAAACTTTCCATTCAATTTGATCACCGATGAATACATCATTACCTGGAATATTCCCCGATGACGTTCTTCGGGTTTGACGTCTGATTCAATGGTCAACCTATCCGGCAATACATAAGCCAATCGTTTTAGAGTGGTCGTCTGCCCGTTAGCGCTGGTGAGGGATTCCGTGTAAGGCAGTACTAATACAGGCCCTGTAATATTCTGGCTGCCCGCCCATTTACTGCTTACTTCATTAAATGCTTCTTTTTGTCTTGCTTCTCTTTCGCTGATGACATTCTGAACAAAATACGCTGGTATCAATAATAGTAATGCCAGTCCGCCGATCAATAATCCTTTTACAAGCAATTTGCTTTTTTGCCAAACACTTGATACACCTGTTTCCATTTTTATTTAATTTTTATTTTTTGTGTTTCCGAAAAATTCTCACCCAGTTTTTTTATGGTGATGTACAATACGGTCATAAAAACTGCATACACCGCGATCATTCCCCATTCCATCCTGTTTCTTACCGGGTGAAATACGACTTCAAACATTTCTTTGAAAAGGGAGAAAGGCTGCATGACAATATCCCAGCTATTGAAGCGCAGGTACCGTCCCAGGTAAATACCGAAAGCATTCAGCCACATCACCACGAAAACGATGAATAAAGAAAAACTCCGCCCTGTTACTATTTCAAGGATCATTTCGGTTTTCCTGACCGAGATGATTCCTAACAGCAGCCCATTCCAGGCGAAAGAAAATATCAGCAAGAGATCGAACCATTTGGGAGCAGCGTCAAACTTATCAAGATGAAAAAGATCCGTCAGAATGTAAAAAGAATTGGGAATGAACAATAACCAGAGCAGTAAAACCGCCGACAGCTTCAATTTGTTTTCCGCGATCCAGGTGTGGGCCCACAGCCATTGGGTAATAGCATAGGGAACAATGGCCAGGAAAAGGTTCCAGGTCAGGAATAAGTAAGTATCATAACCGGTGATGATGATCCTCGCGGTAAGCAGTAAACAACTAAAACCGCACGAAACGATCAGCCATTGCTGCATGTTGAGTGTTGAAGGAAAATTTTTTTTGAGAATGAGTTTCTGAAGCATTGTTATAACAGTTTAGGAATAAAAATAAAAGCGCCGGTAACCATGGCCGTGATGGCGGATAATAAAACGCCAAAGGCGGCGAGGTCTTTGATAAATCTGATATCCTGATTCTTTTCCGTTGAAATAAAATCCATGATCCTTTCTATAGCCGTATTGAATATTTCAGCAACCCACACACATCCTGTTACGATGATCAAAGCGATCACTTCGTAAAAAGACAAGTTGAAATACCAGGCGGCCATAAACACCGTAAGCGTAGCCATAAGATGCAGCCAGGCATTGGGTTCCTGCCGGAAAAAAGCAGACAAGCCGCTGAAGGCAAAACCAAAACTGTTTAGTCTTGATCGCACGGAAAATTGTTGTTGTTTCATTTCATTTAGATGTTTTTTCTGCGATCCATTTCCACCAAAAGGCGGTGCAGGTTCCATAAATAAATACTTCATAAAGGCCGTCACTGACTGAGTGAACGTTTTTGACGACGGCCATACAAACCGGCACCATAAAAGCAATAGCGCCAAGTGTAATAATGATTCCCATGGCATGTACCGGCAGGTAAAGCCACCAGGATCTTTTAAACCATATTTGTTTCATTATTAAAAATTTTAAAGAATTTTTTGACTCCTATTTGAACGGGCCATTCTATTCTGTTTAGCCAGTACAATTTTCTCTTACCAGGTAGATAAATAGTATCCCCAGCAGACTAGCGCTAAAAGCAGCTGCCAGTAAGGGCAACCATCGCTTCTTCAAAATGCATTGAAACAGGAAATGATTTTGCGTAAACTGCAGCTTGATCCTCAATACCCGGAAAATAGAAAGTGCGAAGACGACCGCAGCACCTAATAGGATCAGCAGGTTACTATTCCAGCCCAATGATTCTGAAATTCCTGTTCTGGCCAGGAATGGCGAAATAGCGTCATAGGGAGCATTAATACCCATCTCAAACTTTAAGACAGAGATACCCAGGAAGCAGGTCGTTGGAATGGCCAACAATAATGAA
>JANOCH010000147.1:0-6693 GCA_031412015.1 Chitinophagaceae bacterium | reverse complement strand
TTCAGATTCTGTTAAAGCATTTTCCGCATATAGTTTGGCCGTATCGGCATTGAATGCGAGATACGATTCACTTAATTCGTTCAAACAATCTATTCGTTCAACGTCTTTCAGTACGGGTAAAACTTTTAGCAAGCCGTCTATTTTAGCACGGACGCCTGTTTGAGATAATGCATAAAAATCGGCTTGCGGAATTGCATAGAAATTAATGGTAACAAGAAAAAGTATGATCGCAAAACGGTTTCTCATACCAGGTTGATAAAAGAAGGGTTTGATTTCTTTCCCCGAAAAGGAAGAAACGGGAACTGTCAAAAAAAACAATAGACTCTGTATGTTTTTAATGAACAACATAGCTTTTTGTCTATCCAATATTTTTATTTTACCAGATAAACTTTACAGTTGCTATTAATGCTATTATTTCATAAGGGGAATAACTCTTCTTTTCCTTTATGTATTGCCTGTGGGAATCTAAAGGTAAACTGATTTTAATGTTTTAGATTCAGGTATGACCTTTTAAATCTCTAATAAACCTCCTGATTTTTTGAACCAGATTGAGTGCCCGGAAGATTTATGATGATAATTGGTCAGGTTGGGCTATTATCTTACGAAAGGAAAACCTGCGATAACAGGATAATGCCCTGTTACTGCAGGTTTTGGATTCAGGCTTTTAAGAATGGATGCGAGGTTTTGGTAGTTTGCAGGGGAAGAAGCAAACAGAAAAGGCCTCCCAGGAATGGGAGGCCGGAAACGAATGCGTATTCTGCGTTAGAAAAATTTTATGTATTTGTTCAACTGGGTTTTAAAAACGATGAATTTGCAAACATGAAAGGCATTATTAAAAATCTACTTAATGATGACCGTGATGATTATGATGATTATTGTGTCTGTCTTCTTTCATAAATTTTATTTTTCTTAAAATATTCCGGCTCACTTTTTCCCCTAGCCATCTTCCTTTATCGCAGGACGCCTGGTAGTGAATACCTGCAAAGACCCTGCTGTCTGCCATTTCTTTCGCCATGGCATAAAACGAATGGTAGCTGCGATCAGGTAAACCCAAATAATTATAGGTGTTCAGCTTGAATTGAAATTTTTCCCCTAAGACATCGGTTAGCATACTTGCTATGGCGGCGCCATTTACCGCATGTGCGGAAGGAAATTCCGGGTGCCCCGGTGTATTGAACAAAGCAGTCCAGCTTGTATATCCCATTACATCGCGGATATAGTTAATGGGCCGCACCAGGTTGATGGTGTATTTCTGGGTAAAGCAAATAGTGATTGCTTCATGTGATGCTATTCCCGTTTTTGCATAAGCCAATGCAGCGTCATCCAATTTTGCACAGGCCTGTGTTAACACTTGTGAGAGTATGGATACAAAATGACCGCCGCCGGGATATCCTGGTGCATCGCGGTGATAAATTGCCATGGCAGTTTGTTCCGGTGTAAGACTTTGCGATTTATCATACACATCTTTTACCATTTTAAAGAAGGGTGAAGCGGGGTTGGTAGAGTAGGGTGGTGGAGGTGCAAGGGTAGTGCCGTATTTTACCCCGGGTACGATCAGTCGACGCTGACTGGCGTAAGGATTAGCAGCGCCAGGGGAATTCGGAGGTGTGGTTACTAGAGCGTTCGCCGGTCCAAGTGACTGTACCCAAAAAGCTGGTCCAATGAAAGCAGGCGAGGGAACATAAGGTGGATTGACGTTAGCAGAACCATCTGTGGCCGCCCAGGCAAAAACCCGTGTGGCCACTTCTTTGCCAAAGGCGATAGAACGCTGCAGGGAATTTGCATCTGTCTCAGATGCAAATTGGGTTTGCAGGGTGCTTTCTAGATTATCAATATTTGTCTTATTGGTAGCAGATGTAGTGGGAAAAAGTTTCCGGTTTATCTCGGCTAAAGCGGCATTAGCACTGGCTGCCCAATGGTAAGCCTTGCCTTTTTCTGTACCCGGCATCACGGGAAAATCATTTAGCTGTCCCTGGAGTGATTTGTAGTTGGGCATACCGGGCACCACTGATTCATAAAGCGTAATTCCGCAGTAAGCCAGGGCCCGTTCAGAGGCCTGCGAACCGGTACCAGCCGCCAGCGGCACCCTCAACATATCCAACTGCATATTAAGCCATTTGATCACCACATCGGCGGAAAATGTTTTGGTTAACTTCCAATGACCATGATGGCCATTCCTCGACGCCAGCGTTTCATCCTGTGGTTGTTCTTCCTGTACAATCGGCTCCCGTGTTTCTTTCTGACAGGAAAGATTGAAAAAAGAAAGGGCTGCAAATAATAAACCTGCATAAATAATTTTCTTTCTCATAAAATAATTATTAATAGTTTATGGCAAAAATTGTTGTTGCTAAAAGTAGTTTGCAACTGAATTAACTCCGAGTGCTAATGGGTAATTGCCGACCGGTAACAGTACTTGGTCGTAATAAGTTGGTAACAGGGAAACAAACTTTTAATAAAGAAGAAAGAATAGAAGATTCGAAGAGGAAAGTCTTATAGGCTGGGATGGGAAAAGTGATCATCGTCAAAACCATTTCAGTAGTGCCTCTTTCCGGCTGCGGGATACGTTTACGGTAGAGCCATCGCTCATGATTAAGTAACCACCTTCACCGCGTACATACTTTGTTACCTCGTTGAGGTTTACCATGTAAGAATGATGTACCCGGACAAAAAAGTTGAAATCCTGTAGTTGTTCTTCCATTTCCTTCAAATTACGGCAGGCAATGATCTTATGCTTATTTTTCAGGAAGAGATAGGTATAATTATCATTGGCTTCGCAGCTGATGACCTGGTCGGCCGGAAACAATTCATAACCATCGGATGTAGGCACTGCTATTTTATAAAAACCGATTTCTTTGTGATTTACCTGGTTCATCAGCATCTGGAACTGCTCGGCTGATGGTAATTGTTTTTGTAGCTGTATTTTATGCACTGCTGTAACCAGCTCTTTGGGATTAATGGGTTTTAACAGGTAATCCAATGCACTGAACCGGATCGCCTTTATGGCATACTGATCATAGCTCGTAGTGAAAATAACAGCGAATGGCAGTTCCGGGAACATCTCTAATAATTCAAACCCATTCATGATGGGCATCTCGATATCGAGGAATACAATGAGAGGCTGGTGTTTTTCTATGGCCACTAAACCGTCTTTGGCCGATCCGCAACGTTCCATCACCTGCACCTGTGGACAATAGTCGTTAAGCATCATGCTTAGTGTATCCAGGCAATGGCCTTCATCATCAATTAAAATAGCTTTAATCATAAATGACTGGTAATTTAATAACTACTTCGGTGCCGGCATCGTTTCCCAGGGAATCTTTTAAATCATTGATGGTTATAGCTGGTTCTTTTGAGCCTGCCTGTTGCATCATAGCGATCCTGTCGGCTGTGATACGCATTCCCATAGGTTTTTGCCGGGTTGCCGAACTGTCTTTCCTGGCGGCAGCCTGCTGACGACCAATTCCATCATCTGTTATTTTAAAATATAGATGATTGGTTTCCTGGTAAATTTCAATATCTAATTGTCCTTTATCCTTCTTGTGCATCAATCCGTGCCAGATCGCATTTTCAGCATAAGGCTGAATGATCAGGGGCGGTACTTTCAATGCAGAGATATCCATATCTTTTGGAACAGAGATCTTATAGGCAAACCTGTGATCGAACCGTAAGGCCTCGAGGTCAAGGTATAATTCCATTGATTCCAGTTCACTTTCCAACGTAATTTGTGCGGCTTGTGAGTTCTGCAGAATTAATCGTATCAATTTTGAAAATTTAGTAAGATACTCGGAGGCCTGCTCTTTGTTATTTTGTAGGATGAACCTATTGATGGAGTTGAGCGAATTAAAAATAAAATGCGGGTTCATCTGCGCACGAAGCGCCTGCATTTCCAACTCGACCGATTTTTGTTTTAAGCCGATATTTTCATGTTGCATTCTTGCTGCTTCTTTGAGGCGTTTGACCTCTTCGATCGTTTTTTTAATCGTGATACCGAGATCGGTCATGTCAATGGGTTTGTTTAAAAAATCAAACGCACCGCTGTTCATGGCCGCCCTGATATTCGACATGTCTCCATAAGCCGAAAGCATCACTGACCGCATCATCGGGTTGATCTCTTTTATTTTTTGAAGAAGCGTGAGGCCATCCATTTCAGGCATGTTGATATCCAACAGGGCCAGGTCAATATCCGAATGCTCCTTAATTAATTGCAGCGCTTCCAGCCCGTTCCGTGCAAACAGGAATGCATACCCACGTAAATATTCTTTGTGCGAAAAGACCTGCATAATTAGTTCTTCCTGGTCTTCTTCATCGTCCACTACCAAAATCTTCGGCATAAATTATCTATTTTAATTTTATCAGATAGGTAATATGATTTCAAAATCAGTTCCAATGCCTTCCTTGCTTTTTGCCCGGATATCCCCTCCGTGACCTTTCGAGATGATATCATAAGACATCGACAGACCAAGACCGGTACCCTCACCGGTTGGCTTGGTAGTAAAAAATGGTTGAAATATCTTATTAATGATTGGCGAAGGTATTCCCATACCATTATCGGAGATAGTAATTAATACTTTGTCTTCCGATTTTTTGGTACTGACTATTATCGATGGCTTGTATAAGGACTCTGTCTCCAACGCATCCGTAGAATTCTCCTGGTTTCGCTTTTTCTTTTCATTGACCGTATAAAATGCATTATTAATTAAATTCAGCAACACTCTTCCAATATCCTGCGGGATGACTTTTATTTGCGGAATACCCTCATCAAATCGCGTTTCAAAAGAGGCATTGAACGTTTTTTCTTTCGCCCTGAATCCATGATAAGCCAGCTTAAGGGATTCATCACACAGGTTATTGATATTCACCGGCTCCTTATTGACGTTTCCTAACCGGGAATGTTGCAACATGCCTTTGACTATTTCATCAATGCGTTTGCCGTGATGATTTATTTTTTCTGAATTTTTCCTGAGCGTTTTTATCAAAGGCGTTATCTCCGCCTTATTGTTTTCATCAAGAATTGCAATTTGATCTTCTTCTATTTCTGTGATGAGTTCCATGTTTATTTCAGAGAAATTATTTATGAAATTCAATGGATTTTTTATTTCATGCGCTATCCCGGAAGTCAATTCACCCAATGATGCCATTTTCTCCGATTGAATGAGCTGATCCTGCGCTGTTTTAAGTTCGGCAAGGGAATTGTTCAATTCGTTTGTACGTTGCATTACTTTTTTCTCCAGAAGAAGGTTATTCTTTTTTAAGGCGCGGGAGCGATATTGTATAAAGGCATAGAGCAGCGCTACCGCCAAAAGTATGGCAAGACTCCTGAACCACCAGGTAGCCCACCAGGGTGGATCTATTCGTATCGCGATCTTTTTTTCTATCTTTTCACCGTCACTATTAAAGGCTTTTATCCGGTACACATATTTGCCGGGAGGAACATTGAAATAGTAGGAGCTTTTTTCGCCTACTGCCTCCCGCCAGGTATCGTCATAATTTTCCAGCATGGAGTAATGCTTAACATGTTCAGGTTCGCGGTAATCCAAAGCAGTAAAGTTGAAAGTGAGCGTATTTTGTTTGTAGGTTAAAACAAGATCATTCAACTCTTCGACAGGGTTTTTCAGAGGGCCTGGTTTTCCAGGTGGCACGATCCGGTTATTGATGAAAAAATCTGTAATGATTATTTTTGATGAAGGTTTCAACGTGTCAAGATCGTGGGGGTTAAATGCATACAATCCATCTCCATGGCCGACCAATAACATTCCTTTACTTGTTTTATAAATGGAATTAGGCGCCGGGAAACTAACACCAAACTTACTTCCATAAACGGCCGTTTCATTTCTACCCGCAGCTATTCGTATAATAACCGACGGAGTGGTAATCCATAAATTATTTGAATCATCTTCCCTTATCCCAAAAATATAGGCTATGCTCAAGTCGGATTGCAGATCAAAGAAAGGTAAGAATTGATCACTCTCTTTTTTATAGCGGTAAAGACCACGGCTGGTGCCAGCCCAAATGACCCCTTCATGGTCCTGGTACAGGCAAATGCCATTTAGTCCCGACAGGTAATGGCGGAACCGGTCCGTTTGGCTGTTTAATCGGCTGATTCCCCCGTTGACTGAGCCAACCCAAAGTTCACCTTTTTGGTCTTCCAGGAAGCCAATGATCCTGTTTGAACCGATGGATGCGGAATCTTTTTCATCAGTTTGGTAACGCTTTATGCTTCCGTCTTTCTCATTATACCTGGCGATCCCCGCACCGGTTGAAAACCATCTTGAACCTTGTTTGTCCAGGAGCATATCGAAAATGCCACCGAGGTTGTCTGAGACTTCAAAACCTAAAGGAAACCTGGAAAATTGTTTGTTTACAGTATTGAAGATCACCACTCCTTCGGATGTACCCAACCAAATAGAGTCCCCGTTGTTCTGATCGAGGCAAGTGACTTTGTCGTTGAAAAAGCTAAACTGGTTGGCCGCGTTATTTTTGTAATGGTTGACCAGTTTCATCCCCTGATCATATTGAAATAGTCCGTTAGTATGTGTTCCTGCCCAAACAAAGCCCTCTTTATCTTCCAGGAAACTGCTGACCTGTACACCAAGTTTGATGTTATTTATGGGTTTTGCGAAAGGACCCGCCCGGTACAAACGATCCGATTGTGTACTCAACCATAACATACCATCCCTTGATACGAAAGCATTC
>JANOCH010000146.1:0-22689 GCA_031412015.1 Chitinophagaceae bacterium | reverse complement strand
GGTATAGCCTGGAAGTTCCAAAACGCCCTCCCATGTTGCCCCTTTTTGGAAAAGTAAAAGCATTTCTGTTTGATTCACATACGGCCATTTCTCTTCGACCCGGACCTCCTCCGCTGGTAAAAAGCCAACAAATGAAAGATGAAACAGAAGAAGTTTATCAGTTTATAAAAAATCCGACAAGGGAAAGAATACGGATAGTTCATGTCTGGGCTGATGGTGTCGGAACATCAACACCGGCCGGGCATTGGGATGCGATTGCCGCCACTGATTTCATAACAAAAAACTTCAGTGAAGTTAGATGGGCGAGGAATATGACTTTGTTAAATATGTCATTGATGGATGCCGGCATTGTTTGCTGGGATGCGAAAATGTATTATTTCAACCCCAGACCCTCACAGCTAGACCCAAGGATCAAAACGTTAACAGGGGTGCCGAATTTTCCAGCCTTTATTTCCGGCCACTCCACGTTCAGTGCGGCGGCGGCGACTATTTTAGGCCACATAGTCCCAGAAAAGAAAACGGCTTACGAGGCTATGGCTTTGGAAGCATCATCGTCGAGGATGTATGGAGGTATTCATTATCGTGCTGACTGTGAAAGAGGATTAGACGTGGGAAAAAATGTAGGCAACTATGCTATACAAAGAGCTACAACAGATGGAGCAGAATAAGATTTTTTTTAAGCAGAAGCATTTACGGCATTGCCATTCCTGGCTGATGCCTTTTTTCTTTTTGTTAGAACAACAAGGATAATTGGAGTGATGAAAACAATAAGGCTCATTTTATTTTTCCTGGCGCTTTCGGTAGCAGCCAGCTCACAACAGGATACTATAATAAATTCCCGCTCGCTGGATAGTGTTATCGTCATATCATTCCTGAACCAGAATATTATCAGGCCTTTACCCGTCATACACGGCAATTATATTTTTTCAGGCAAAAAAACAGAAGTGATAGACCTCGCACAGATACCAGCCGATATTACCAATAAAACAGGCCGGCAACTGTTTGCAAAAATCCCTGGTGTCTTTGTATATGATATGGATGGCGCCGGCAACCAGGTCAATATCGCATCAAGAGGACTTGATCCGCACAGGGGTTGGGAATTCAATAATCGCAAGGATGGTATCATCACCAATTCTGATATGTATGGCTATCCGGCCAGTCATTACAGCATGCCTTTAGAGAGCATTGCCCGGATTGAATTAGTAAGGGGAACAGGTTCCCTTCAATACGGAGCGCAATTCGGTGGTATGCTGAATTATATTACCAAGCAAGGCGATACTACCCGGCCATTTAGTTTTGAAAGCATCAATACAGTCGGTTCGTTTAACCTGTTGAGTTCTTACAACGCTATTGGTGGAAAATCGGGTAAATTTAAATACTATGCTTACCTCCATAAGAAATCAAGAAATGGTTATCGTGACAATGAACATACTGAATCCCAGGCACAGGCTGTCGCTTTAACTTATGAACCCAGCTCCAGGTTATCTGTTCGGGTAGGATGGGCCCGTTCCAAATATCGTTATCGCATTCCCGGAGCATTGACAGATATTATGTTTCATGCTGAACCGACCCAGGCCACACGCTCCAGGAATTATTTCAGTCCCGATATTCATGTTCCTTCTGTTAATTTGAACTGGCAGATAGCTCCACAGACTAGATTCCAACTAACCGTATCTGCGGTATTAGGAAAAAGAAACAGTGTATTGTTTGATAAACCAACCAATGTAAAAGATACTATTAACGCAAGTACTGGTCAATACAATAACCGCCAGGTAGATATCGACCGGTTTAATAGTTACACAACGGAACTGAGATTGCTGCAACAATATTCGGTTGGAAAGCAAACCAGCATATTGGCTGCGGGAATTCAATACATGAATAACGATCTGCATCGTACACAATTGGGAAAAGGAACAACCGGCAGCGACTACGACTTGTCACTTGTTGAGCCCGGTTGGGGAAGGGACGTACATTTAAAAACGAAAAATATAGCGTTGTTTGCGGAGAACAGATTCCAGTTGTTACATAATTTATCTGTCAATGCAGGAGCCAGGATAGAAATTGGTCAAACGGATATGAGCGGCACGATCAATTATTATCCCAATGGTGATCTCCCGGTTACTATCAAACATGAGTTCCCTTTGTTAGGAATTAATATTTCTTACAAACCAACGGGGAATATAGAAGTATACGGCGGCTGGTCGCAAGCCTATCACCCCATGCTTTTCAAAGATTTGATCCCCGGTTCCTTATTTGAGAAAGTTGACCCAAACATAAAAGATGCGAAAGGGTATAATGCCGAGTTAGGGCTCAGGGGAAACTGGAGATTCTTAAGATGGGACGTGAACGGCTTTTTGCTGAAATATGATAACCGTTTTGGTACGCTGGCAGAAACAGATAACAGCGGCGCTTTTTATACTTACCGCACGAACATCGGCAATTCACTGACCAGGGGGGCAGAAATTTTTATCCAGGCTGATTGGGTGTTAGGAAAAAAAGCAGGGTTATCGCTATTTACATCGACCGCTTTCCTGCACGCCCGTTATAAAAACGCTACTATAAAATCGGGAAACACTAATATCAATATCCATGGCAATAAAGTAGAGAGTGCTCCGGATCTGATTACCCGTAACGGCGTTTCAGTACGGTACAGAAAATTCAGCTTTTCAACATTATATAGTTACACGGCGGAATCTTTTGCTGATGCATTGAATACTATCGAACCACTTAAAACAACCGGTGCTGTTGGGTTGGTGCCTTCTTATGGAATAATTGATCTCAATGCTTCTTTCAGGTTTACCAAGAACCTGGAACTAAGATTGAATATTAACAACCTTACCGACAAACAATATTTTACCAAGCGACCTACATTCTATCCCGGACCAGGTGTATGGCCCTCTGAAGGACGAAATTTCAGTGGATCTTTTATTATTCGCGTTTAAGTCGACCTGGTAATTTTTAATCCGTACTCTTTTTAGATAACCTTTCCTATTCTACTCAATAAAAAAGAACTGTATGCCATACATTCCTTTGGAAGATCATTTGCCGGGTATTACCGGACTATTAGAATACAGGAAAGATACCGCGGCTCCTATCCGGGAACTGACACAGATCCTGCTTCGTGGTCCATCTACCTTAACAGAAGGGGAAAGAGAATTAATTGCAACGATAGTATCTCATCGCAATGAATGCACTTTTTGTGTTACCGCACATACTGCCGCGGCCGATATTTTGCTGGGCGAAGAAAATACATCGGGTAAAGTAAAAGAAGATATAGCTACAGCACCCGTTAGTGATAAAATGAAAGCTTTATTAACTATTGCGGCACAAGTACAAAAGAGTGGTAAAAACGTAACTAACGAATCAGTGCAAAAGGCCAAAGAGTCCGGGGCGACCGATATAGAGATACACGATACCGTTTTAATAGCGGCTTTGTTTTGTTTGTACAATCGTTATGTTGATGGACTCTCTACTGTAACTCCAGCCGACCCTGCTTTTTACAAGGGATTGGGAGAAAGATTAAAGAATCACGGATACAATCGTTTGCCGCAAGGATATGATCATTTAAAAAACAATAAATGAATACCACACATGAAAAAAAAATAACAGGTTATCATTGGCTGTTGTTTATTATTTGTTTCCTGGGCACCGCATTTGCCGGCACCATATCCACCCTGATGTCAGTCTATTTGCCTGTAGCTGTAAAGGATCTGTTGGGGGATAGAAGCGAAGATGAATTAAATAATATAAGCGGGTATATCAATGCCATTTTTATTTTCGGGGGCGCATTCGGAGGTTTTATATCCGGCATCATCAGTGATAAGGCCGGTAGAAAAATCGCTGTTATTTTTTCCATCGCCAGTTATGGTGTGTTCACTATTCTTACGGGTTATATGCCCAACTGGTGGGGAGTGGTCATCTGTCGCTTTTTTAGTGGCTTTGGTTTGGGAGGTGTATTGGTCACTACTACTACGTTGATGATGGAAGAATGGCCCAAAAAAACCCGGGCTATTTTCCTGGGTTTTTTGTCCATTGCTATACCGGTTGGTATTTTTTCCGCCGGGGTGATCGATTATTTTGTTTCGTCCTGGCGCCAGGGTTTTCTGATCGGTATCATACCAGTTGCTATCGCAATTCTTTCTGTTTGGTTGCTGCGGGAATCCATGCAATGGAAGTACGATCGTGACGCAGTCGTTCAGCATAAAAGGAGGGAAGGAAATATTTTCGCCTCCAATCACCGCATCGATTTAATTACGGGTTCTATCATTTTTGGAACCATGCTCATTGGTTTGTGGGCTATTTTTTCATGGTTGCCCACCTGGATACAAAGCCTGATCGCAACAGGCGATGCACAAAAGGCCCGTGGAATCAGTATGATGATGCTGGGCATGGGTGGACTCACCGGTGGATTTTTATCGGGGTGGTTAACCAATGCTATTGGTTTAAGAAGATCCATGTTGTTATGCTTTTCGGTATGTACCATAATGTCTTTTGTTCTGTTTAAAACCAACACTTCCTTTTCTTCCATTATATATATCGAGATCGTTATTCTGGCCCTGTTCTTTGGCGCCAGCCAGGGCGTGTTATCTGTTTATATTCCAAATTTATTCCCGGTTGGTATTCGTGGTACAGCCACCGGGTTTTGTTTTAACATAGGAAGGTTGGTTACGGCAACAGCGGTTTTATTTGTCGGCGTGTTGGTTACTGAATTGGGCGGATACAGCAACTCCCTTTTTATCTTCTCTATGGTTTTTGTTATTGGATTCATTGCAACATTTTTTTCAAAACATAAAGCAGCGTCGGATAGTGAAGAGTTGCCAGTTAGTATAAGTGTAACATCCGAACTGACGCCAGAAGTGAAATAAGGACAAAACAGTTTGATTTAAAGGAATAAAAAGAATGATATGGCGCATATAAAAGTAGAAGAAGGAGTTCCGGGAATAAGAAGTCTTGTATTATTCAGGCCGGAGACAGGAAAACCATTGTATGAGCTGGCCCAAATTTTACTACGGGGACCGTCACCTTTATCAGAAGCAGAGAGGGAATTAATAGCTGCCTATGTATCACATAGAAATGATTGCATGTTTTGCAGGAACAGTCATGCCGCCGCTGCACGATGTTTATTTGGAGAAGAAGAAAACCTCGTGGATGATGTTTTGCAGGAGATGAAACTGTCAGCGGTGAGTGATAAAATGAAAGCCCTGTTAAACATTGCGGGCAAGGTACAGATATTGGGCAATAAGGTAACACCGGAAGATATAGAGGAGGCAAGATCATTAGGTGCTGATGATCGGGAGATTCATGATACGGTATTGATCGCAGCATCCTTCTCCATGTTCAATCGTTACGTGGATGGGCTGGCGAGTTTTACCCCGACTGATCCCACCGTTTATGAAGAAATGGGAAAACGAATGGCTAAGGGATATTCGTTGCCACAATAAAAAATATTCCTACTTAATAAATAGCAATATGCCACATATTAATTTCAACAACAATCTTCCCGGTATCAGGAGCGCTATGGCTTACCGTCCGGAAACGGCCGGACCACTAAGTGAACTGGCGGAAATATTATTAAGGGATAACGTTGGATTAACAAGGGCGGAAAGGGAATTAATTGGCATGTATGTGTCTTATTTAAATGACTGTTTCTATTGTCACCACTCTCATGGAGAGATCGCCTGTATTTATTTAGATGGTAATCGTGATTTGATTGACCAGGTAAGAAAGGATTATCATAACGCTGATATATCCGGTAAACTAAAAGCATTACTCGCTGTTGCTGCGAAAGTTCAGCAAAGTGGCAAGGCTGTTACTACTGCCGATATAGAAAATGCAAAACAACAGGGAGCTTCCGACAGGGACATACATGATACCGTACTTATCGCGGCGGCTTTTTGTATGTATAACCGTTATGTTGATGGATTAGCGACTTTAACACCAACTGATATGTCGTCTTATCCACTTCGTGCAAAACAAGTGGCTGAGAATGGGTATGGCAATCACATTTATACAAGCAAACAACCGATAGAAAGTATTTGATTTTTTACCTATGAAAACTTTTAGTAAACCAGGCGTTTAATTATTGTTCATTAAAACTAAACTTCCATGCGAAAATTAACCAAACGATTGGCGGGGTTGCTATTTATTTTTTTGCTTCCCGGCTACCTGTTTGCCCAGGAAAAAACTATTAGCGGTAAAGTGACGGATGCCCTCGGCAACCCCCTACCGGGTGCCAGCATATTAGTGAGGCCATCCAACAAGGGAACTATTACAGATGCAGAGGGAAAATTTAGTGTATCGGTTCCCGCTAATGCAACTATCATTGTCACTTCGACAAGTTTCAAAACCCAAACCATTAAGGTAACCTCTTCTGACGCAGATATCCAGGTAAAGATGGAGGAAGACTTTGCCAAACTGGATGAAGTAATCGTTACAGGTCTAGCTACCAACGTGAAGAGACGAAATCTTGCCAATGCGGTAGGTACCATTTCCAGCAAAGAATTAAATGGCGTGGCGCCAGCGCAAACCTTTGATGCGGCGCTGAACGGAAAAGTAACCGGTGCGTACATCAATGCGAATAGCGGTGCACCCGGTGGAGGTATTTCTGTAAAGCTGCGCGGGGTTACTTCCATCTTTGGAAATACACAACCTTTATATGTAGTAGATGGTGTATTCATGGATAACACCGCTACTTCTGCTGGTTTGAATGCTGTTACGGGTGCCGCTGCAGGAGGTAATGCTTCTACGCAGGATAATCCCTCCAGCCGCATTGCGGATCTTCGTGCAGAAGACATTGAAAATATTGAAATATTAAAAGGAGCTTCTGCCGCGGCAATATATGGTTCAAGAGCCGCTGCCGGTGTGATCATTATAACTACAAAAAGAGGTAAGCAGGGTAAAACAAAGATCAGCTTCACACAGGATCTCGGATTTGTTAAAGTAAGAAAGCTATTGGGCGTTCGGCAGTTTACCGCTGAAACCGCTGCGGACCTGGGAGGCAGTTCCACCAGTACCAGTCCCGATGTAATTGCGGCCAGAGCCGCTTTAAGACAGCAATTCACTGATGCGCAAGCTGCGGGTAAATTGTACGATTACGAGGATGAAGTATATGGTAATACAGGATTTACACGCAACAGTGTGGTGAGTATGACCGGCGGAAATGAAAGGACCAGTTTTTATTTTTCCGGCGCACAGAAGAATGAAGAAAGCATTGTAAAGAATACCGGATACCGGAATACAAGTTTACGATTGAACGTTGATCACAGGATAAATGATAATATCAAAATTGGCATCAGCACCAATTACGTAAATTCTTCGGCCGACAGGGGATTAACAGGTAACGACAACAACGGTGTAACGTATAGTATATCCTTGTCATCAACTCCCAATTTCGCGGAGCTGCATCCTAACCAGTTTGGAGTTTACCCCAATAACCCATTTGGTGCATCGAATGTATTACAGACAATTGCTTTGATGAAAAATAATGAAGCCGTTAATCGGTTTACAACAGGATTTAATACAGAGGCGATTTTATTGAAAGGAAACAAGTCTACCACCAAATTCATTGGAAGAGGTGGAATTGATTTTTACAATTTAAATACCACGGCATTGTTTCCAAGAGAACTGCAGTCCCAGGTTCTTAATAGGGGAACTTCCATTCAGGGCTTTACCAAAAGCCTGAATACAAATTATATTTTGTCGCTGGTGAATACATTTAATCCTTCAGACAAGATAGGCTTAACCACATCGGCCGGTTATACCCAGGAGAATGGAGATTTCAATAATGTATTGAATGTAGCTACAAGGGTTGCATCAGGCCAGTCGAATGTTGACCAGGGTAGCGCCCTGTCTGCACAGCAGTTCAGGAATAAATTCCAAAACCAGGGAATATTTATCCAGGAAGAAGCTAGTATCAATGATGCGATCAATTTAACAGCTGGTGTTCGTTTTGACCGATCAACCAATAACGGTGATCCTGAAAAATTTTATGTTTATCCCAAAGCGGGGGTATCGTTCAATCTTACAAGAATGGGAATAATGAACGATGGCTTCTTTGATAACCTTAAACTTCGTGCTGCTTATGGTCAGTCTGCCAACTTCCCCGTCTTTGGAAGTAAGTTCACCACTTTTGTTGCGTCCAATATCGGCGGTTTGCAGGGTTATCTTGTAAATGTACAGGGAGGCGACCCAGAAATAGAACCCGAGAGACAAACCGAATTTGAAGCAGGAGTTGATTTTAGTGTACTCGAAGGCAAACTGAATTTTGAGATATCTTATTATAACAAAAAGATCTTTGATTTTCTTTTGTTAGCTACGGTTCCTCCTTCCTCCGGATTCTCAACCAAATTCGTTAATGCCGGTGACCTTCGCAACCATGGAATGGAGTTTGGTATGAATGCACGGCCGGTGGCTGCTAAAAACTTCAAATGGAGTACATCCTTAAATTTCTGGTTCAACCGTTCAGAAGTTACACGACTCACTATTCCCCCGGTTATATTAGGTTCTTTTGGAACCAGTCTTGGTAGTTTTCAGATAGAGCAGGGTAAATCCGCTACACAAATTGTGGGTACTGATGCTCCGGGAAAAACAGGCCTGGTAGTTTTGGGTAACCAGGAGCCCAAGTTCCAGATGAATACCTTTAATGAACTCACTTTTTTAAATAAGATCACCCTGCGGTTCCTGGCTCATTGGAAGAACAAAGGTGATAATGTAAATCTTACGAACCTACTGAATGATTTTGGCAGTACCAGTGCCGATTATGATGCAGATGCGAATGGTAATAATGTACCTGATGGACCGGAAAGGATCGGGCAATTTCTTGGCGGCAGTGCAAGAGGTTTTGTTCAGAATGCAGGTTATCTCCGTTTCAGGGAAATTGGTTTATACTATACATTCAATAAAATGCCCGGTAACATTATCCGCGGTCTTCGTGCAGGGGTTTCGTTCAACAACTATATAACGATCACCAAATACGACGGATATGATCCCGAGGTTTCCAATTTTGGAACCGGGTTCTCTACAGGTATTGATGTGGATCCATTCCCGGCATCCAAACGTGCGATGTTTAGTGTAACTATTGATTTTTAATTAAGAATAAAAGCGAAACAAATGAAACGAATTATAAATTTTAATGTACTGGTGCTGCTACTGGCGGTAGCTGCATTGTCTTCCTGTAAAAAGGAATACGGAAACCTTAACAGTCCTACCATTGAAGAGTATATTAAGAACGCTTCAAAGGATCAGTTAGATGGTCTAGTTACCGGATCACTATCCGGTATGAGAAATAATGAGGGTTCTTATCTCGATGTGGTAGGTGTAATGGGTCGGGAAATGTATAGATTCTCGAACGCGGATCCCCGGTTTGTAACAGAGCTGCTGGGTTCGGGAAATACCACGTTGAACAATACTGGTTTTTATATAACTAACCCATGGGCATCGCGTTACCGTACGGTCAAAAATTGCAATGTACTTATTGTTGCGGCCACTAATTCAACGCAGATATCACCTGAACAGCAGAAAGGATATATTGGTTTTGCCAAAACACTCAAGGCCTATGCACTTTTGTTGAATCTTAATCTTACGGGCACCAATGGGGTCAGGATAGATGTGGCTGACCCGGATAATTTAGGACCTATTCTTGGTTATGATGAATCAATGACAGCCATTGCAGCTTTGCTGGATGAAGGAAGAACGGATCTTACCGGAGCGGCAGTAGGATTTCCTCTCACAACGGGATTTACGGGTTTCCAGGATGCGGCAGGCCTGGTTAAATTTAACCGCGCATTAGCTGCGAGAGTAGGTGTTTATCGTAAACAATGGACGGCTGCGTTAACGGACCTGAACCAGTCATTCTTTAGTCTTGCCGGCAGTTTTAGCTTAGGTGTTAGCGAAGTGTTTAGTACCAATAGCGGCGATCAGTTGAATTCAGCCTTCTTTGATCAGAATGCGAATGGTGAAGTAAGACTGGCGCATCCTACTTATGTTACTAATTTAGAAGCAGGAGATGACAGAATAGCGAAAGCGACACTAAGAACCACGTCAGCATCCAATTCAGGACTTACCAGCAACAGGGATGTTTGGGTTTATACATCCAGCACGGCTCCGATTCCTATTATCCGCAATGAAGAGCTGATCCTTATATATGCTGAAGCAAATATTCAAAACGATCAGCTTACCGTTGGAAGGGATGCGCTTAATGTTATAAGAAACGGGCACGGACTGGCAGATTATAGCGGACCGGTAACAAAAGCCGCATTGATCGACGAAATGTTGAAACAAAGAAGGTATTCTTTATTCTTTGAAGGACATCGATGGATAGATATGCGCAGGTACGACAGGCTTAATACATTGCCAATAGACAGGGCAGAAGATGACGTATGGTCCGCAATGCCTATACCATCTACGGAATTATAATAAAAAATTAAAGAGTGAGTGGAAATTTTTGCCGCTCACTCTTTTTTGAGATAATAACTATAAAATTTTTATGGCCCATATCAATTTAGAAAATGATCTTCCCGGTATCCGTGGACCCATGGCTTTCCGGCCGGAAACAGCAAGGCCATTGAATGAACTGGCGGAAATTTTACTTCGCAGCAATAATACATTGCCACCCGGTGAAAGGGAGTTGATCGGCGCCTATGTTTCATATCTCAATGATTGTTTTTTTTGCCAGAATGTACATGGAGCTTTAGCGGCACATTACCTGCAATGCGGGATCAGTTTTATTGATGATATAAAAAAAGATTTCCGGTCAACTTCCATTTCAGAAAAATTAAAAGCATTATTGGCGATTGCAGGCAGTGTGCAAAAGGGAGGCAAGTTTGTAACGAAAGAGCAAATTGACCAGGCGAAAAATCTGGGTGCTACAGATAGGGAAATACACGATACCGTATTAATAGCCGCATCCTTCAGTATGTTTAACCGCTACGTCGATGGACTGGCTACCTGGGCACCCACTGACAGGGAAATATATGTACAACGTGCAAAGGTGAGGGCGGAGGAGGGGTATATAAATCTCGACTTGTATAAATGACAAAATTGTAACCATGAAGAAATTCTTTTGGTTGGGCCTCTTTGGTGTGCTGGTATTTGAAGTATTAAATGTGTATTTCATCATGCCCATGCCCGGTAGCCAGGAAATGAATAGTATAGACGTGGCTTATTTTCTGAACAGGTGGCGTTGGGTGTTCAGGATATTGTTTGGTATAATGATCGTAGCGGGGTTATTTAAATCAAAATGGAAAAGAAAATGGTTGTTAATCATTCCAATCGCCATCGTAGGGATAGTAGTATTCATGGCCAATTTTAAAATGGCGGCTGATCAGATGTTCTATCAACCCGGTAAACTATTGCTGGTAAGTGCAGCAGAGAATCAGGTGGATTCACATCGTTTGGTAATAGGTGTGGTCAACAACGGCGAAGCCAAAGCGTATCCTATTCGATTCCTGGGTTATCATCACCAGGTACAGGATACTGTGGGAGGCAAACCGGTTATTGTTACTTATTGTACCGTATGCAGAACCGGTCGTGTATTTGAACCGGTAGTAAATGGTAAACCGGAAAAATTCAGACTGGTAGGTATGGATCATTTCAATGCCATGTTTGAGGACGAAACCACTAAAAGCTGGTGGCGGCAGGTGAATGGTGAAGCCATTACCGGCAAGTTAAAAGGACAACAGTTGCCGGAATTTTTCAGTACGCAAACCTCGCTGGCGAAATGGCTGGAACTAAATCCGGGCTCCCTGGTTATGCAGGCTGATTCGGCTTTTATAAAATCGTATGACACTACCGGTAACTATGAAAGCGGTAAAAGTAAAAGCAATTTAACTGGCACTGACAGCCTCTCCTGGAATGATAAATCATGGGTGATCGGAGTGAAGGCAGGTAAAGAGAGGAAAGCCTATGACTGGAACCGGTTAAAAAAAGATCGGATCATTCATGACAGAATAGAAAGTACGCCATTACTATTAGTGCTGGCAGCGGATGACAAAAGTTTTTTTGCATTCGAACGACCAGCAGAAAATATATCATTCACACTGAGCAATGATACCTTATCATCCGGCGATCACCGGTACCGGATCGATGGAAAAGGAATAGATACTTCTTTTTCACTAAAGCCAATACCGGCCTACCAGGAATTCTGGCATAGTTGGAAAACTTTTAATCCCGGGACAAAGAGATAGGCGGCATCTAAAAATTGTCACAAATCTGCCGATTTATGGAGCTCGATGGCAGCCTGAGTTTAATTTTCCGGTCAGAAAACAAGTAACTTTGGTTGACTGATTAGTTGATCGTACTGCTTAAATCCTGCCGAATGCAACAAAGTACACTGAAGAAGTTATCCGAAGTTCTGGGTATCAGTATTTCTACCGTTTCCCGTGCCTTAAAGGACCACCCTGATATTTCACAAAGCACCAAGACAAGGGTAAAGGACCTGGCAGAAGTTATGGAGTATGAGCCCAATAACAATGCTGTCCAGTTGAGAACACAGCAAAGTAATTTATTAGGGATCATGGTGCCGTCCATTGACAATTTCTTTTATGATTCGTTTATTGCCGCGGTGGAAGAAGACGCAAGGGTCCATGGTTATTCAGTTATGATCATGCAGTCGAGAGATAAAGTACAATTGGAGACCGCCAATCTTCACCTGTTTAGAAAAAACCGGGTTATGGGTTTGTTCGCCGCTATTTCCATTGAAACGGAAGACATGACGCCTTTTCATAAACTGGAAGAATTAAAAATTCCGGTGGTATTCTTTGATCGGGTAGCGGAGGCAGAGGGTTATCATAAAGTATGCCTTGCCGATGCCGAAGCAGCCAGAATTGCGGCAGAGGCGATCATTAAAAAGAAAAAGAAAAGAGTATTGGGTTTGTTTGGGCATCCCCATCTCAGTATCACCAAGATCCGTTGTGCATCGTTTAAAGAAACATTTGAAAAAAAATCTCCCCAAACAGCACTGGTGATCGATTATCCTGAGAGTATCGCGAAGTCAGAAGAAGTAGCCCTGGCCGCATTACAGGGGAAGGACAGACCCGACGCTGTCTTTTGTATGGGCGACCTGATCCTTATTGGTGTGATGCATGCTGTTCATAAATTGAAATTGAAAGTTCCTGAAGATATTGGCATCATTGGTATAAGTAACGGATTGATCCCTACCATGTATGATCCCAAGGTGACTTATGTAGAGACCAGTGGATTCAAATTGGGAAAACTGGCCTTTTCCCAAATGCTTTCCTGCCTCAAAAACGAGGAAACAGCTGAAGAGGTGATTGTCGAATCGCCATTGGTAGAAGGAGCATCATTATAAATTGATTCAACGCACTTAGTGCTTATAAAAACCGGGGATGGCCGGTTTTGTAATTTTTTACACCGCAAACGTTGTAGTTTTCTCGCTCTGCTTGTTGTTCTTTTTCTTTAGCTTAGTTTACAAATCTTGTAATTGCCGGGCCGCTTCACTACCAAACGATTGCTGCATGACCAACTTCAGAATTAAGCTTTCCTTATTTCTCAACTATTTTGTTTTTGCTATTTTACTCAACAGTGTTGGAACCGTTATCCTGCAGGTGCAAAACAATTTCGGCATTTCAAAGGGATCGGCCAGTACACTGGAAGCATTTAAAGATATTAGTATCGCTATTGCTTCTTTCCTTATCGCATCCTATGTAGTTCGCATCGGATATAAGAAAGCGATGCTCATAGCGCTGGCCCTGGTTTCCATGATGTGTATTATTATGCCATCAGCCAGTAGCTTTTTGATGACCAAACTATTGTTCGCGACGGTAGGTGTAAGTTTTGCGTTGATCAAAGTGACTGTTTTTGCAACGCTGAGCCTGGTTACTAAAAGTAAAAAGGAACACCTGAGCCTGATGAATTTCCTGGAATCATTTTTTATGATCGGAGTACTCGCCGGCTACTTTATTTTCAGTTCCTTTGTTGATAATGATGATCCGAAATCAACCGAATGGTTTAATGTGTATTATATTCTTGCCGGGCTTTCGGCGCTTGCCTTTGTACTGCTTCTTTCTACGAATTTGGATGAGTCGTCAGTGAAGAAGGCAGAACTGGCCGAAGCAAAATCACTCCAGGATGATTTTGTCGGGATGCTTAAACTCATCATACTGCCATTGGTTTTGATCTTTATCTTTTGTGCTTTCTTTTATGTGTTAATAGAGCAAAGCATTATGAGCTGGCTACCCACCTTTAACAATGATGTATTGAAATTATCTACCAGCCTAAGCATACAAATGGCAAGTATCATGTCGGCATCTATTGCGGTGGGCCGGTTTTTAGCAGGGTTTATTCTCAAAAAATTTGACTGGCTATATGTTTTGGTTGGCTGCCTTCTTGCTGCCGGTGGATTAGTGTTATTGACCGTTCCGCTCGCCAGCAATATTGCACCTGCCGCTGTCAATAAATTAAGTGATATACCATTAGTAGCATTTGCTTTTCCCGTTATCGGACTTTTCCTGGCGCCGGTTTATCCTGCTATCAATTCAGTGATACTTAGCAATCTTCCGGCACATAAACATGGTTCTATGTCCGGCCTTATTGTAGTCTTTTCAGCTTTAGGAGGAACAACCGGTTCTATCATCACCGGTCATATATTCGAAGCCTATGGTGGTCAGACTGCCTTCTATTTTTCACTGGTACCTGTTACCATTCTATGTGTACTTCTTTTTATTTTCAAAAAACTGCAACCCAGGTCTGGTAGCAATACTGAATTAAGGATCGTTGGAGGAGGACATTAATCTTTTTTCAAATGGCGCCAATTGAAATACAAAATATAACTCCCTTATTCGATGATGTTCAGTTAAACAGGTTGTTCCCCGACGGAAAAACCTTTGTTGATTGTTTGCCTAAATCATCCCCGGAAGAGATCAGTGCGAAATATATTCAGCAAAAAGATCAACCGGGTTTTAGTTTACAGCAATTTGTAACAGCGAATTTTGAATTGCCTGTTTCCCATTCAAGCAATTATCAAAGTGACACCGGCAAAACAGTTGCGGAAAATATCAATAAGCTTTGGGATGTGTTGACCAGGCAGCCCGATAAAGTTGGCGGGTCGCTAATACCTCTTCCTCATTCCTATATCGTTCCCGGTGGAAGATTTGGCGAGATCTATTACTGGGACAGTTATTTTACTATGCTTGGTCTGAAAGTTTCCGGCAAATATGAGTTGCTGGAAAACATGGTCAACAATTTTTCTTATTTAATAGATACAGTTGGATACATTCCTAATGGTAACCGCAGTTATTTTATCGGTCGGTCACAACCTCCTTTTTATTCATTAATGATAACTTTGCTGGCGGGTATAAGAGGTAAGAATATTTTCGTAAAGTATTTGCCACAGTTAAAAAAGGAGTATCAATTCTGGATGAAAGGGGTGGAGGGTTTAAATGAAACAACATCCGGATTGCATCGTGTAGTGCGGGTGGCGGATGGTGAAATACTGAACCGCTACTGGGATGAAAATAATACGCCGCGACCCGAGTCATATAGAGAAGATGTTGAATTGGCCCATGAATCAAAGAAGGATCCAAAAGAAATCTATCGTCATTTGCGGGCAGGCGCTGAATCAGGATGGGATTTTAGTTGCCGATGGTTTAAAGACAAAAATCAATTTGCCAGCATTCATACTACCGATATTGTTCCAGTTGATCTGAATTGTCTGCTGGTTCACCTGGAGCAAACTATTGCTGATGCATATAAAGAAAAAGAAAACTCCGTCCTTGCAAAACAGTACGAATTATTAGCAGAGAAAAGAAAACAAGCCATTCAAAAATATTGCTGGAATAGTGAACAAGGTTTCTATTTCGATTATGATTTTATAGAAAAAAAGCAGAAGCAAATCCTCTCACTTGCAGGGTTATTCCCCTTGACCTTTAATTTAGCTAATGAAGAACAAGCAAAGCCGGTATCAGCTATCGCTAAGGAAAAATTTCTAAAACCCGGAGGTGTCGTCACTACGCTGGAAACAACCGGCCAGCAATGGGATGCTCCCAACGGGTGGGCGCCGCTGCAATGGATGACGATTACTGCATTAGAAAACTACGGCTATCACGAACTGGCTGCTGAAATTGCTAGGCGATGGATTAATCTAAAAACAGATGTATTTAAACGGACAGGTAAGTTGATGGAAAAATACAATGTCGTCGATACTCACCTGGAAGCCGGGGGCGGTGAATATGCCGGCCAGGATGGATTTGGATGGACCAATGGAGTATTGTTGGCGTTAATAGAAAAATACGGAACTCCTCAATAAAATAATTATCCCTTTACAGGTTCCAGCAAATGAAATCCATACGGCTCAATGACCAGGTAATCATGATCCTCTCCTAATTCGTATAATTTTTCCTTCCAATGATCAAATAGCTTTCCTGATCCCGGATCCTGTTCTTTAAAAGCATACCAGGTAAGAAAAGATGGTTGCGGGTTAAAATTGAAAACGCCAAACAGTTTATCATCCCCTAACGAACGCACAAAGCCAGCTACATGAATATTATGCGGGGTCATCCAGGCCAGGTTACTATGATCTGCAATAACGGATAATTTTTTTCGTAAAGCGATCAGTCGCTGAGTGCCGGAAAAAATTCGCTGCTCTATACTCCCTTTCTTATTGATCATTTTATTTTTTTCCCAGTCTATGACCGGCCGGTGCATCCAGCGGTTATCATAATTTTTTCCCGGCTCTTTTAAATAAGAATAATCATTGGTGTAACCCAGTTCATCACCGTAAAACAACATCGGTACACCACCCAGGAAAAAACTATGTGCCTGCATCAGCAAGATTTTTTGAATAGCTGTATCGATCGCCTGTTCATCATTAGCCTCAATCGCTTTTTCCAGGCCACATAGCGAAGCCAGCGAACCACTGATACGGGCATCGCCGGTCTTTGGATTACTGGAGAATAAGGCACCGATGGCGCTGGATTTCGGATGATTGCCAGCATAATATTCTTTCAAAAATTTTCTATGCTCATAGGGCTCAAAACCGGCTTGTTTTATCATGTAATCTTCATAGCCTAATCCGATATCATCATGGCATCTTGTATAAGTGATCCATGAAGCACCAAAGGGTTTTTTCAATAATTCATGTTGAGCAGCCAGCATTACTTTGGTATCACCCGTTGCCAGCATATCCCATTGCAATGCCATGTGCGTGGCGTTGTATGCAAAATCACATTCCTTCGCGGTAAACTCCCCGGTACCAAAATAAGGCATGATATCTTTTGGCGCTACGATGGCCTCGCCTAACAAAGCCATTCCCGGTGTGGCTACCTGTACACATTGTTTTATCAAGCGCAAAATGATATGGGCTTGCGGAAGATTCTGGCAGGTAGTCCCCAATTGTTTCCAGATAAAAGCCGGAGCATCGATCCGTAAAATATCTACGCCGAGGTTGGCATAGAAAAATATCGTGTCCATCATTTCTACAAAAACCTTTGGGTTATTATAGTTCAGGTCCCATTGGTAATTATGAAATACCGTCATCACCCATTTATTGCATTCCGGTATATAAGTAAAATTGCCGGGTGAGCTTTCGGGAAATACATCCGGCATCGTCTGATCATATTGATCCGGAAGACTGCGATCGTTGTAGAAATAAAAATAATCCTGGTAATTCCTGTCACCTTCCTTCGCTTTTTGAGCCCACTCATGCTGCCGCGATGTATGATTCAACACGATATCCAGCATCAGGTAAAAATTTCTTTTTCGCATTTTTTCCTGTAATAGCTGCAAATCTTCCAGCGATCCAAATCGCTTATCAACTTTGCGGAAATCAGATACGGCATAGCCTCCATCACTTTCATTCTCCGGGCTTTCAAACATGGGCATCAGGTGCAGGAAATTGACACCGAGCTTTTCAAAATAATCAAGTGTAGTTTCTAATTTCTGCAGGTTACCACAAAACCTGTCAACGTATAAACTCATACCGGTTATTCCATTACTCAAAAACCAGTGATCGGTTTCATTTTTCTGAAGATCTCTTTCCTTTAAAGCGGTTGACCTGTTTATATGGGCTTTTAAAATAACCTGGATGAGTTCATGGAAATTTTGTTCCGATTTCGGATGGTGTTCATACAACCTCATGTACAGATCAAAAATAACCGCGGCGTTAGCCATAAAACGGGTGAAGAATAAATTGTCCCTTCCACTAACGTCAAGCCCCGCTTCCTGTATAGATTGATTGATATGCTGGTGCAATCCGTAATTATACATAACTCTCTAGTTAAAAATATTACTGCTTAAATGTTTAAAGGCTTCCATCGCCCCCATGTATTCACAGGTCCTGGCGCCCGCTTTATTGGCATTTAATATTATTTCCTTCCAGTTGTCCAGGGACAGTTTTTGTATCTGCGGAAGAGTAAAAGAACTTAACTGGTACAGCACGGTTCCTACAAAAGCATCACCGGCGCCAGTTGTATCCACCGGCTTAACGGGTATGCTAGGTACGATAACCGTTTCGCCATTGATGCCCAGCATGGTGCCATCTTTACCGAGTGTAATAGCGAATACAGCGGTGGTTTTTTGCAATAGTGTGTCGACCGCGTCCGTCAGCGTTGCCCTGCCGGTGATCAGCATCGCTTCTTCATCGCTAACTTTATAAAAATGACAACTGTTTAGAAAATTCCATGACTGATCGATGAACGTCTGGGTATTGTTTTGAAAAAGGAGGTGACGATAGTTAGGATCAAAACTGATGAATACTTCATTTTGCAAACATTGCTGGAGCATACCCTGGTATGCCGCCTGTAATGGCCCGGGCAAAAAGCCTGTAGCGGAGCCGAAATGTACAATGGAAAATTCACGTGGATCTACAGGTTCAATATCCTGAACACTCAATTGACCATCGGCGCCACGATTGAAATAAAAATCCCTTTCACCGCTTTCCATCAGGGAGACAAAAGCAAAAGTGGTAAAATAGTCAGGGTCCTGGATGATCCATTTGGTGCTTACATTAAATTCATGCATCACATCGATCAGGTGTCTGCCAAAGGGATCAACACCTACCTTGGCCAATAGTTCTACATTGCCACCTAAAGCGGCAATAGCTGCAGCCACATTGGTGGGAGCGCCGCCTGCTTTCTTTAAAAAATTGTTTCCATCTGATAACGATTTGCCTTTATCGGTGCAGATCATATCTATCAGCGCTTCACCTATGCATAATATTTTTTTCATAACGATCAGTTCGTGGTGATTGAAGAAATGGGTTGATCATAATACCTGGTTGAACTCAAGTCGTTCTCCATCAGGACCGGTGATATTAAAATATTTACAACCATTTTTCCAGAAGGAAAGAAAAACCGGTTGCTTTTCCAAAATATTAAAGCCTTCATTTTTCAGGGTGTCAAATGTTTTATCAATATCATCCACATCAAAAGCGATATGGTCTATATGTCCATTCTTTCTTGTACTTATTTCTGCCTCCCGATTGCTATCGGGATCAGTTTCCGGCATCTGGTACAGTTCAACGATCATTTCATGTTGCTTCATCATAGCTACTATGCCTTTGCCGCCATTGTATTCAAAGCCGCTGCTCATTACATTTTTGAAACCCAGGCTTTCATAAAACGCTTCGGATCTTTTAATATCCGTAACCGGTATGCCTGTATGCTGAATATGGTTGAGTTTTAGATCCATTTCTTATAATTCATAAATGATGACTTCATACGGCTGCAATTTTCCATCCGGTAAATGCGAAGAGTAGTTGCTTAATATAACCTTCGCTTTGCTGGTATCAATACTGGTGGCTACAGCGGCAGTGTTGCTTTTAAAGTTTAATACCACCAATAATTTTTTACCATCGAGCTCCCGGGTATAGGCATATACATCAGGATTATTTTTGTCCAGCAAGCTGTATTTGCCATAGACTAATACGGGGTTATCTTTTCTTAGTTTCACTACCTGGCGGAAATGATTCAAAACACTGTTCGGATCCTTTTCCTGTGCGGAGGCATTCAGTGTTGAATAGTTTGGATTTAC
The DNA here is from genome assembly GCA_031412015.1 of Chitinophagaceae bacterium. Lineage (GTDB taxonomy): Bacteria > Bacteroidota > Bacteroidia > Chitinophagales > Chitinophagaceae > Terrimonas_B. The sequence goes on along the minus strand of JANOCH010000146.1, from coordinate 2,706 downwards.
TTTTATCCACGAAGTACCGGCGCCGAAGCCTGCATTAATGGAGTCATTCCATTGAAAAGGAGTACGGCCATTATCGCGACTGTTATTTTTTATCGTCTCTATAAATTTTTCAATATCTCCCCCGGTATTTTTTTGATTTTGATATTCATTCAGGGTAGGCATATCGCGATAATCGCTGATGCCGGTAAATCCCGCATTGGTCATCCCCAGTTCATCTCCATTGTAATAGTACGGTGTGCCACGCATGGTCATGATAAATGTAGCGAGCATTTTAGCAGAGAGGTCCCTGAATGCAGGGCTATCATTTCCGAAGCGGCTTACCATCCTGGCCTGGTCATGGTTGGCTAAAAAAATAGATAGCCAGCCTTTTTCAGCAAATGCACTATCCCAACGGCTGAATACTTCTTTGAAATGAAGCAGGCTGTATCCCCTGGGGTTACCCACATCCACTCCTTCGAAAGCATAAGCCATATTTAGTTCATTTCTTTCAGCATCGACCAGGTTGTGAGCATCTTCAAATGTATTGCCGGCACCTTCCGCTACACTCATAACATCATACTTATTAAATACTTCACTGTTCATCTCTTTCAGGTAATCATGCAAATGCGGCCCCATCGCATAATACTTCACAAAATTCTTTTCAAAGCCCTGGGGATAGGCCGGGAAGCTGGTGTCTTTGGAAGCAAACTGGAAAGCATCCAAACGGAAACCATCAATGCCCTTGTCAGCCCAGAACTTCATGATATCATATACTTCCTGTCGCAGCTTCGGATTTTCCCAATTGAGGTCGGGTTGCTTGCGGGAAAAATAATGCAGGTAATAAGCATTGGTAAGTGAATCATATTTCCAGGCGTCGTGGTTTACGTCAAACAGGCTATACCGGTACGGTGGTTTTCCTTTTTCGGCATTCCACCAATGATAATAGTCACGGTAAGGGCTTGTTCGGCTACTGCGGCTTTGTTTAAACCATTCGTGTTCGTCGCTGCTATGATTTACTACCACGTCCATTACCAACTTAATACCACGATCATGTAAACCTTTCAGTAACTCATCAAAATCAGCCATGGTGCCAAACTCCTTCATGATGTTGCGGTAGTCGCTAATGTCATAGCCGTTATCGTCGTTCGGCGAAGTATAGATCGGGTTGACCCATACCGCATCAATACCGAGGCTTTTTATATAATCCAGTTTGGAGATGATTCCTTTAAGATCGCCAATACCATCGCCATCACTGTCTTTAAAACTGCGGGGGTACACCTGGTATACGATGGCTTCTTTCCACCATTTTCGGTCTATTTTATTTTCAACAGAATCCTGAGTCTGTTTTTTTGCTGCTGATTTACATGAAACTGCTATGACAATAATTGCAGATACAGTAATCAGAATGTTTTTGATCATGACAGAAATTTTAATACAACGGACCATTTTTAATGGATCATTCCATGTACTATTTCATCAACACTGCCTTCTACTTTTTTTGTTGTTTTAACAAAGAGTACGCAAATGGAGGCCAGGATCAATAATATGCCGGCAAGAATTATAGCATTAACCGGGTTATTGCCCAACCATGATTTATAGTACAGGGGTATAGTAAAAGTTTCTATGAGCATGGGTATTACAATAAACATATTGAATATGCCCATATATACACCAGTCCTTGCAGGCGGAATACTGCCAGCCAGCATGATGTATGGATTACCCATCATACTGGCCCAGGAAAGACCCATTCCTATCATGGGTATGAACAACATATTTTTATCCTGTATATAAGGAATGCTTAGCAGGCCTACACCAGCCAGGAATAAACAGGCCATATGAATATACTTTGGACCATATTTTCTTGCCAGCATCGCTAAGCCAAATGCTGAAACAAAAGCAACACCATTATAAAAGGCGCCCAGGGGCCCTACCCATAATTCCGCTTTTCTGAAAAGAGGACTTGCTGAGTCAACGGTATTGTATAATGATTTAGATAAACATTTGGCTATGTATTGCCAGTAGATGAACATAGCATACCAGCTAAAAAACATCATCGGCGCCATTAGCTTCATGGTTAATGGCATTTCTTTAAAAGCAACGAAAATTTCTTTAAAAGTAGCTGCTATTCCTTTCGGTAATTTCCTGATCTTTTCTTTTTCTTCTTCTGTCAGAGGTATTTCTTTCGTTGTTTTTAATGTCCATACAATAGAGCTGATGGATACAACAGAACCAATAATAAAAGCAATAACCGTAGTGGTTGGAAGGCTCCCTATTTTACCTCCTTCGGAAATGGATAATAGATTGATCAATAAAAAGGGGGTTAAATAGGAAAGCGTTTGTCCTAAACCAGTAAATGCACTTTGTGTTAAGAAGCCAATCGAATGCTGGCTTTTATCTAATTTATCGCTTACAAATGCACGATAAGGTTCCTGGGTAATATTATTGGCTGCATCCAATATCCATAATACACTCGCCGCCATCCACACGGTACTGCTGAAAGGCATCACAAATAAAGCAAGGCTGCAAAATATAGCGCCAATTAAAAAGTAAGGAGTCCGTCTACCCCATTTAGTGATGGTTTTATCACTCAATGCACCAATGATCGGTTGAACGATCAAACCAGTCATGGGTCCTGCCAGCCATAGTAGCGGCAATTTACTTTCTTCGGCACCCAGGTATGAATAGATGGGGCTCATATTAGCTTGCTGCAATCCGAAACTGTACTGC
>JANOCH010000145.1:0-3131 GCA_031412015.1 Chitinophagaceae bacterium | reverse complement strand
GGCAGGCGAGAGTGTCACCATTAAAACCGGTTTTAGCACTCAGGTAACCCTGGCCATATACAATTTCATTGCGCGGATAACCTAAAGTAAAGATCGGTTCGGCAAGATCCGCAGAATTCTTGCTTACTGAATATGGTATGGAACCAAGAGGTTTAAAATCGTCGTCTTCAATTTTCAGAATAGCGATATCTCTTTGTTTATCGATATACACCGTTCTGGCGACATAATCTGTGCCTTTTGAATTTTGGACAGCAATATTTTTCGCATTTTCGACTACGTGGGCATTCGTTACCAGGTAACCTTTACCATCAATGATAAACCCTGTACCGCCAGTTTTATAAATAATAGGATCAATTATAGGTGTGTTGATCTTATCTTTTACAGTTTTCAATTCTTTATCCTGCTCCCGGGCGTTTCTCTTGATAATACTCATCTCTTTTTTCAATAGCTCCAAATCAGAAGCTGCAGGCGCTTTCGGAGAGACGGACCATATCAGGGTACTAATACTCAAAGCCGTAACTCCTGCAATAGAAGCAGCGATAGCCGCCACTCTCTTATACTTATTCCAGAGATAGACAACTTTAGCCTGTCCTTTTAGCTTATCAGCATTGATCTTTCCCTGTTGAGCAAGGTCGGTATGTACATCGTGAAGTGTTGATTGGAATTTCTGCCATTCGCCAAAACGGTTCATCTGCTGTAAGAACAAAGTATGTTCTACTACCAGTTGATCAATTTCACCGTTTGTTTTGCGAAGGTTTTCGAAATACAATCGTTCATCAGGATTCATTTCACCCCTGATATACCTTTCCACAGCGTCTAGTATCATTATATCGTTATTCTCTTTCATCCCCGGTTCCATTTTTATAATGCGTAAAAAATATCTTTTTTAGTCTCATCAGGCACTTGTACTTCTGCGTCTTGGCGTTTTCAGCATTGGTATAACCAAAACTGGCCGCTATCTCCTGCATATTCTTTTTTTGGAGGTAAAACGCTTCCAATAAGCTTTTACAGGGTTCTCCCAGGCTCAATATCGCTTTCCCCATCATTTCAAACTCGGCGTCCCGGCGGGTATGTTCCTCGATATCATCCTCCACCGGTACGATCGATTCAGCATTTCCAATATCGCCTGAATAACGGCTGGCCTGCTGTAACTTTTTTAACCATAAACGCCGGGACACGGAATAAACATATGTTTTGATCTGGCAACTGAGTTCAAAAGTACCCGACCTGGCTTTTTCATAGAGTACGATCATCGCCTCCTGGAATATGTCTTTCGCGTCGTCAGCAGTACCGTTGTTGTTGATAATCAAGGACTGAACGGTGCTGTAGTTCTCCCTGTAGATCGTTTCAACGGCCTTTTTATCGTTTCTGGCCAATCCTTGCAATAAAGTCTTTTCGTTATTCTCAGGGTTCACTATCCGGTATTTAATACTTTTTTTTAAAAATAGTAACCCTGTAGCAGCCTAAAAAAAAAACTTTAAAAGGACGGGTTACCTTTTCCCTGTTGAAGTATAAAGACATGAAATATTTCATAAAATAAAACTTAAAAAATCACAATGAAAAAGCTTTTTATCGTGTTAGCTGTAGCTAGCCTTGGTTTCGTAGCATGTAACAATGAAGCAAAAACTGACGCAGCTGTTGATAGCGCCGCAAATAAAGTTGAAGAAGTAGCTGGTGCTGCTAAAGATTCTATCACTTCAATAGCTGATAGCGCAACTTCTAAGATTGATTCTGCTGCTAAAGCAACAGTTGATTCTCTGAAAAAATAATAATTCCTTACGGCAAGCAATCGTTAGGGAGCCGTCTCGTTCAAGCGAGGCGGTTTTTTTTTACCACGGATTACAGGATTTGGAAGCTGGTTGGCAGTTTAAGCCGACCAGGGATTTCACGGAACATTGACTTTTTGTGTCAACTTATCGCCGAAGGGAGGTATAAAACATTTACCTTTGCGTCCCCCATCCGTGAAATCATATTTAAATTTTTTAGTCAGTGATTACATTTGAATCATTAGGCATTGAGGAAGGATTATTACGTTCCATCAGTGCATTAGGCTTTACGGAGCCCACACCTATACAAGAAAAGGCCATCCCTGTTTTATTACAAGGCACGAAGGATTTTATCGGTCTGGCACAAACTGGTACCGGTAAGACAGCTGCATTTGGATTACCCTTGTTACAACTTATAAAAAAGGAAGATAAGTTTCCACAGGCCCTGATCGTTTGTCCCACCCGGGAATTATGCCTGCAGATCGCCAGTGATCTGGAAACTTTTAAAAAGAATGCGGGCCCGGTTTCGGTAACCGCGGTTTATGGCGGTACTTCTATTTCCATGCAGATCCGTGACCTGAAAAGAGGAACTCATATTGTAGTAGCCACTCCTGGCCGCTTAATTGACCTGATTGAAAGAAAAGCGATCAACCTGGAGCAAATACACTATGTAGTATTGGATGAAGCGGATGAAATGCTCAACATGGGCTTTAAAGATGATATTGAGTTTATCTTAAAGAACACGCCTAACCGTCAAAGTACCTGGTTATTCAGTGCTACCATGCCTGCAGAGATCAGGCAGGTAAGCAAGCGGTATATGGATAAGCCGTTTGAAATTACTATTGGTAAAGCGAATTCAGGCAGCGCCAATATCGATCACCATTATTATGCCACTCAGCATCATAACCGGTATGAAGTATTAAAACGCATCATTGATTTCAATCCCGGTATCTACGGTATCGTGTTTGCCCGAACCAAAGTCGATACACAGGAAATTGCCGAAAAATTGACCCGGGAAGGTTATGATATCGATGCAATTCATGGTGATCTGACGCAGCAGCAGCGGGATAAAGTAATGGGCTTGTTTCGGGATAAAAGTATTCAGTTGCTGATTGCAACAGATGTGGCCGCCCGTGGTATTGATGTAACAGGTATTACCCACGTTATTAATTATGAATTGCCGGATGATGTAGAAGTATACACGCATAGAAGTGGTCGTACTGGCCGAGCGGGAAAAAGCGGTATCTCTGTCTCCATCGTTACACCTAAAGAAACATACCGTCTGAGGCAGATAGAAAAATTGGTGAACACCCGTGTTCATAAAATGGATGTGCCCAGTGGTAAAGATGTATGCCGCAAACAGTT
>JANOCH010000144.1:0-6044 GCA_031412015.1 Chitinophagaceae bacterium | reverse complement strand
AAGCGAAATATTCTGCGCTGAAATAACAAGCGATGCCAATAGCATCCCTGTCAGCCATATGTTTTTTTTCATAACAAAGGTTTGGTTTAAATAAAGCAGGGATTATCTGTTGGCCTGGCCATTATAGATATCTACCGCATCCTTCAATTGGGCTATATCCCCATTGATAGCTTTCGCTTTATCGATTGCAGCAGCATTACCGGCAAAAGCCGCGGCCGTTACTTCGTCGAAATTTTTCTTTGATATCTTCTTTAGCTCCTTGTTACGGTTGTCATAGATAAAATAATCATCCGGTTTGCCGTCGGTGCCGCTGGCGAAAACAGCTTCGCTGCCATTATACGTGGGTTTGTTTGAAGCATCGCTGGCTTTTTGTAGAAAGCTGAGACCACCAGTGCTGATGATCCGGAAGAAATCTCCTTTGATGCAAAGGAATTTGGTGCCTTCGATGTCGGCTGAAAGCAGTTCAGCGCCATCATAATTCTTCTTCTTTCCACCTTCCTCGCTAATAAAGGTTACCGCGGCGCTGCTGCGGATATTGTTTTTGATATTACCGGAGATCGTACTGTTATCCACCAGGGTAAGACTGCCTTTTTTAAATCCTTTAGGCGCTTCCGTTTGAGCCTGCGTTATGGTAAAATAGAGGCTTAGAACCACGATAAGGATGATCTTTACATTTTTCATAATAATAGTTTTAGTTTGTCCGCAGGATGCTGCGCATTGATTAAGGTTTTGATTTTGTCTGACAATGCTACTACCGATTACCAGGTCAGGCAATCAAAAAGGAGTGAGCTGGGGAAAAGGAGGAATGAGTTGAAGGGCTGTGAAGGAATAAGCAACTTTGTTGCGGTTCAAGTACAGGTAATTACTTTGAAGGAGATCCGCAAACCGATTGTTTATTTAAGAAGCCAGGGAGGTAACAGGAGTTTGAGTGTAACTTAAATTGGATATGCTGCCGGATTCGGCTGGTCTTTTCTTTCTTAAAATGACAATCACCGTAACCATTGCAACGCATTAATATTCTCTCCAACTTTCCGTCCTTCCTGTTGTCCTACGTCATTATCCTGCCGTGTATGTATGCCACCTAAGAAACGGCTGTAAGCACATTCATTGGCAGCTTCCCAAATGCTGGAGAAAGTTCTAGCGGGGTAGCGAAGATCGAAAAACCGGATATCATCATAACGACGGTAACCCGAATGTGAATCGTCTGTAAACGAAAAAGGTTCACCAAACAAGTCCGTCAAAACAGTTGCAGCAGCGGCAGACTGGATCGAGTGGCCGGAAGGAAAAGCGGGAAACGGAGGTTCGGGCCAAAACTGTATCCAGTTGGGGTCGATATGATTTTTCACATAGCTCGATGGTCTTTCATTGAAATAAGTTGTCTTAGCTTTCCAGCAATTAATGAATGCATCCGCCACCGCCATACCGGTACGGGCATAAGCTTCAGCCGCTTTTATCGCACTGGCATCTGTTTTTTTAATGGCCAGCGTTGCTAAATAATAGGAGTGACCAGGAGGCGAAAAAGTTTCAGTAGGATCATCACCCCACCAGGCCGCTATTTCCATTTCTTCCATAGTAAGATGGTGGTCTTTGTCATAAACCGCTTTATACACTTTGTAGTAGTCCGAAGCGGTATCAGTAGAAAATGGAAGTATAGCAGGTACCGGCAAATGACCATTATTTTTTAAAAAGGTTCGGTTGTCGCCCCAATCCGGATGCAGGGGATATAAACTTATGGTCTGACCTCTTGCCGGAGGCACCCAGTAGGAAGGACCAACCGGGAAAATAAAATCCGGTTCGAAATTCCTGGTATATCCTTTATCTCCTCCATCGGTCAACGACCAGTTATAAATAGCTAAGGCCACCGATATTCCAAATTTTACAGAGCGATCTTTTGTTTCCCTGGAGATATTTTTTGAATGTTCTTCATAGATGTCTTTTGACAAAGAGTCGATTCGCTGATGAATAAAACGGTGAGAATTGCCGGGTACGGGATACAATAATTTCAATAAAGTGTCTTGTGCCGCATTCATAGACAAAATCCAGTGATAAGATTTTCCGGCTTCCGGTAATGGTAGACTGAGCCCATCTAGCTGGGCATTGAGCGAACGGTGAGTGGGATCTCCAGGTACGACGGATTCATACATTGCGAGGCCGAGATACCCTAAACTTCTCGAGGAATAGGTTGGCGTGTTGAAAGCAGAAAATCGTATGGTATATAAAGTCATATCTGCCCATTTTACCGCCGCATCAGCTTTTTCATTGGAAAGGCCAGGTGGTTCGGGAAAAACATCAGCATGATCCTTGCTGCATGAAACAAGCAATACCAGCAATAAAGAACTGTGCAATAATAATTTTGCAAGTCTTTTAATCCTTCTTATTCTATGCAGCTTTTCGTGTTTAAGCGATTTCATTTTTTACAAAGGGATTCTATTTGTCATACAAAACCAGGACTTCTTTTAGTGTAATGGTATCGCCCGCCAAAATGTTTTTATAAAAATCATCCTGCAGAACATTATTTACAAATGAACTGTACCATTGCTGTGGCCCGTGCAGTGTAAAGATTATAAATGGCGCAACCAATTGTCCCTTGTACCTGTCGAGAACAAATTTCTCGCGACCCGTATAACCGAATTGGTAATATCCGCGTGTCGAAGAAATAAGGTACTCTGTATACACTTCGGGTTTGACCTGTGAGATATAGTAGGAGGGGCTACGGGTAAATTGGTCTGCTTGGGAATATCCAACGATCGTGTCAATCCCACTTACGATCATACGGCTGCTTTCCCTTGTCACCAGGCAATTCCTTTCAAGATACCTGTCAGTTATTGCAGCGTGATGGGGATCCTGAAAGTGTATCCTGTTCATTGTTTCCTGGTTATCCCTGACATAGTCGCTGTAACTTGTGAAGTTGGCAGAGTCCAGCAAATTAAACCGGCTGAGAGCTGCCGGATCCAGGATCTCGCCATTTGAAGAAAAGAGTCTCAGTTCACCTGCTGGTTTCAGTCCCGATTTGCGATAGATGGAAGGATAAGTTATTCGTGAGTCATCATTTTTCTGGCAGGCAGCAACGGCTATCGCTGTCAGAAGCACGAGCAAAAATTTCTTACTCTTCATGGCAGAAAATTTATTGGCCCTATTAAATGTACCCTTTTTTGAGCAATCAGCATTTATTAGCACTGACGCTTAAAGCAAAGCACTAAAATTTAGCCGGTATTGATAATCTCATTAGTACTTGCTATTGAGTATTAGTTGGTATATAAATTTTAACCATTAAACCCTACCGGGATGTTTTATAGAAAAACGATTCTGTTCGTCTTCGCGGCCTGTCTTATTATTTCTGAGTCCGCTATGATTTTACTATCAAAAACAACGTTGAGAATACGTTTTATTTTAACCCGATGGTGATGGAAAGATGACCGAAAATCCTTTTGCCTCCGCTGATAGAAGCTACCCGGTAGAAATGCCCTATTTGTCGGATAAAATCTACACCTTGAACTTACAAATTCCCGCTGCTTACATCGTGGAAGAATTGCCAAAGTCGGACAAATACAGTATTGGTGGCGGCCAGGTTTTTTATGAATATCAAATATCTAAAGACGAAAAGACGGTAAAGCTTCGTTGCCAGCTTAAGATCGATAAAAATGTTTTTTCACCTGGTGAATATAAAGCCCTTCGTGACTTTTTCGCAGCGGTCATTAATAAGCAGAATGAACAGATCGTTTTTAAATTGAAAAAATAGCCAGCATTGTTACGGGCTGCAGCTATTTTTTTCCGCAGATAAAAAATCACTTCTTCCATTTTTGCGCGATCTTCATCGCCGTCTCTATCATATACGGCTTCCATTTTTCAATGTTCCAAACAGAGTTGGCCAGGGATGATCGATGTAGCAAATGGATGGCTTCTTCATACGAGTGGGATGTTTCCAGGATGGCTGAAAGTTGCAATTGCTGCTCGTAAAGGGTATCATCTTCGATTATATCCTCATTCAGCAAAATGGATGAAGGCAGAAATGAATTGATAGAATGTAAAAACCGCGTTTTATTTTTCCACTGAACGATCTTTTCCATCTTCAAAAAATCATCATAAAAGTGGTTCCTGCTTTCCTCCGTTTTTAACCCTGCGCCCAATTGTTCAAGTACTACGTATTTAAGGTTAGGGCATTTATCAATTGTCTTTTCCAGTAACTGAAAGACCTCATCCGGCGTTGCATCGTCATGTGTATCCCTTCGTATTTTTCTCCCGGTATCCGTTGTCGAATCCTCCCAGCTACCGCCTGAAATGTGAATCTCCCGCACTTTGTCCAAAGGATAAAGGCTGATAATCTCATCAAATGAAATAGAAAAATTATGAATTTGGCAATAAAGATTATGAAGATCAAGAATGATAAAGCCATTGACGGTTTCCATGAGCCGGTCCAAAAATTCGCCATGACGTTTTACCTCATCCAATGAATAGGAGAAAGCAAGATTCTCTAGCCCTACGGGGCAGCGGCAGGCTTCGTAGATCCTTTTCAGGCGGTCTCTTCCGATATTTAATGTAGTGGCTGAGTAGGGGATATTTAGTGGTGCGCCGGAATGAAAATCTTTGCCCGTCATAAACCCAAAATGCTCTGTAATATGATCAAACTGGAAATCAGCACAGCTTTGCTTCAGGTGTTTCAACCATTCGTTTTGATCGCTGGACCATCTTCCCGAAAAAAGTGAAAAGAAAACACCATGACCTATCAGTCTTTTCTCGTTGCTGTAGGCGGTTAACAAGTCCAGGAACCAGGGAGGGATCTCGTTAAAATTGAAAAGGGTATCGAAGGACCATTCAATGGCTTCCACTCTTTCTTCTTCCAGTAATGGCAAGGATGCTGAGAGGATATCAGCATCCAGGTTGCAGGCAATAGACGATAGTAATTGAGCCACACTGTAAGGATTAAGATTGCCGGCAACTTAAAGGATTAACCCATTCCGCAAGCCGGGCAACTGTCGGGATAGGAACCGGCTCCTCCCTTTTTAACTTCTTTTTTCTTGGGGTCAGGAACGTCTTTGTCTTTTGAACAGGAAGTAGTCGCTTGTACAGCAATGCCTATTACGATAGCGGCAAGTAACGTTTTTGGAAGTTTCATGGTTTTATTTTTAATCAGACTTTAAAATGAGTTGTTATTTTGTCTGACAAGCTCATTTAATTAATCGTTGTATGCCGGGGAAACTATTTTTGAGATTTTGCTCACGAGCTCTGCGACGCTGGTAGCCTCGCAGAGCCATCCTACTGTTTTTTACCCTTACCTAACTTCATTTTATCCTGCCAAAATAGAATGAGAAAAAACAGCTTGTTTTCATAGCTTCGGTGATAATTGTTTATCCTACAACTAATGCCATAGAAAATGAAATTGCTTACTATTTTGTCGCCTTACGGTCTTTCCCTTTTACTCGTTGCAAGTCTATTAGTATCCTGTAATAATGAAGCCGGTGAAGTCAAAGCGGGTGTTGAAGCCGACAGTCTCTCCGAGGCGCAAAAACATCTTCCGGAAAACGCCTTGACGAACCTGACCATAGCCGATGGCCTGGAAGTCACCGCTATCGCTACCGAGCCTATGTTGCAAAACCCCACCAATATTGATGTGGATGAGCGCGGTCGCATTTGGGTTTGCGAAGCTTATAACTACCGACCTGGTATCAATAGCAATCCTACTAACGCATTGGGCGATCGCATCGTGATATTGGAAGATATCGACGCCGACGGTAAAGCCGACACCACAAAAGTTTTTTACCAGGGTCCTGAGGTCAATGCACCGCTGGGGATTTGTGTATTGGGTAACAAAGCCATCGTATCACAAAGTCCCTATGTGTGGATATTTTATGACGACAACAATGATGATAAATCCGATCGTAAAGAAATTCTTTTCCAGGGCATCAGTGGCGAACAGCACGATCATGGTATACATGCTTTTACTTTTGGCCCCGATGGGAAGCTTTATTTCAATGCCGGCAATGAGGGCAAGCAATTATTGGATAAGAACGGAAAACCTGTTCGCGACCAGGATGGCGATATCATCG
>JANOCH010000143.1:0-9449 GCA_031412015.1 Chitinophagaceae bacterium | reverse complement strand
TTTACCTCGACCCCGATCTCTGACAAAGATTTGGTATCTGCTGCACGAACGACCGGAACCAGCAAACCATCTTCAACGGCTACTGCTACGCCAATATTTATATCGTAGTTGGTGCGTATTTTATCACCCAGCCAACTGCTGTTTACTGCAGGGTGTTGTTTCAATGCCACGGCACAGGCTTTCAACACCATGTCATTAAATGAGATCTTGACCTTGCTGGTCTCATTCATCTTAGCACGACCAGCCACCGCGGCATCCATATCGATAGCCATCGTAAGGTAAAAATGCGGAGCGGAGAATTTGCTTTCGGCTAAACGTTTGGCGATCACTTTACGCATTTGTGATACCGGAGTTTCTTTGAAGCCTCTTGGTGCTTCACTTCCGCCACCTGCTGCTTTAGCAACAGGAGCTGATTCTGCTGGTGCTGATGCCGCCGCTGGTTTAAAATTGTCAACATCCGATTTTATTATCCTGCCGCCATCACCACTGCCACTTACTTTCTTAATATCAATTCCTTTTTCCGCCGCAAGTTTCTTAGCGAGAGGAGAAGCTTTTACCCGTCCATTTTCATTGGAGGAACTTACTTGTTGCTGGCTTGCCGCTTCTTGTTGAGGAGCAGGAGTTGCCTCCTGGATTTCTGCCTTTTCGCTTTTGACTTCTCCCGTTGCACCTTTAGTCGCTGCCACAATCGCGTCAACATCAACTTTTCCTTCTTCACCTATGATACAAAGCAGATCATTCACTGCTATTTTCTCGCCTTTTTTTGCGCCCTGGTACAAAAGCTTTCCATTCTTATAGCTTTCCAGTTCCATGGTCGCTTTATCAGTTTCGATCTCAGCTAATACTTCGCCTTTTTTGACGGTATCGCCTACGTTTTTATTCCATCCGGCTATTACACCTTCGGTCATGGTATCGCTGAGGCGTGGCATCAACACTACCTCTTCCATTTTAGAGATATCGATGGAAGCGGTTTGGGGTTTTGCAGTTGATGCCTGGGGTTCAGCGGCCGGTTGTTTAGCTTCTTTTTTCTCTTCCTTTTTTTCTGTCTTTGCGGGGGAAGCGCTGCCACCACCGATCAGACCCGAAACATCTTCGCCTTCAGAACCAATGATAGCCAGCAGATCATTTACCTGTAGTTTGCTGCCTTTGTCTCCACCTACATGCAAGAGGGTGCCATCTTTGTAGCTTTCCAGCTCCATAGTGGCTTTGTCTGTTTCCACTTCGGCCAGTAAATCGCCTTTTTTTACCGTATCACCGACTTTTTTGTGCCAGGCAGCGATCACTCCTTCGGTCATGGTGTCGCTCAGGCGGGGCATCAATATCACTTCTGCCATGTAGCTTTAAATTTTGTCCGAAATTAAGGTAAAATGGTGAATGATAAACCGATGGATATTTGGGGGTCAATGAGAAAAGCTAAGAGCTCAAAAGAGTGAAAAGAGGTAATGAGTCGGTCGTAAATAATTATTGGGAAAAATCAATAGGTAATGTATTAGCTGCTATCCCTTCGGGTTAGCTGACTATAAAACGGTAAAGTAAAAAATTAGGCGCTACACCTCTTTTTCTCCTTTTCTCTTTTGAACTCTTAGCTCTAATAATCAAGATCCAGTTTTAAACGTTCCTTAAGCTCCTTTACTAACGGGTATTGCTCTGATAGCTTCATGAATTGTTCTTTTGAAGAAAGAGGCGCTTCGATCTCAGGTCTTTCTTGCAGGGATTCACTGATCGTTACATTAAACTGCAGCAACCGGTTCTTTAGTAGTTGTTGTAAGAAGGAGAACAGGTGATTGCGTTCCTGCTCTATGAATTTCTGTTCAATATTATTGGCCGTTACTACTTCAAAAGAATTATCATCTTTTATTTGCAGTTGCGCCAGTTCGAAAGGTTGTGCAGCCGGGTTCCTGGCTTCTTTTAGTTGTTGAATATATTCCGTCCAGGCTGCTTGCAAACTATCCATTTGTAACGGATGGTTGGTATGGCCATTGGCGGCCACGCCATTACCCTGGTATTGTTTACGGATTTTGTCGAGGGCAGATATCTTGTTGCTTTTAGTCGCAGTTTGAGAATCAGGAACTCGTTGTTCGTTGACTGTTGGTTGTTTACCATAAGACGGTTTGTCCTCAGCAACTTTTGAACCGGGAGATTCAAATATTAATTTTGTATCTGACCTGATAGGTTCCGACTTCCGACTCGCTTCCCGATAGCTATCGGGACCCGACTTCCCTTTCACCTCGAATGCCGCAATCCGCCGGAACGCAACTGGTCTCGCTGATTCAATTAGTTTTTTTTTACTTACCCCGCCTTCGGTTGACGTGAGTTCTATGGCTTGCTGCAAATAACAGAGTTTGATCAGCACCAGTTCTACATGGAGTCGTTTGTTTCGGGCCGCTTTATAATTTATCTCTGCTTCATTCAGGATGTTCAAGGTGCTGATAAGCACCGCTACTGATACCTTTTTAGAAGTTTCTACATATTTTTCTTTAAAACTTTCCACTACTTCCAGCAGGCTGGCGGCTTTTTCATCTTTGCAGACAAGAAGATTGCGGACAAATTCAGCAAAGCCATTCAATACCAGGTCGCCTTCAAAACCTTTTTGATTAATACCATCAAATAAAAGCATGGCGCCGGCAAGATCCTGTTCCAGCATACAGTCCAGCAGCTTGAAGTAATAATCCGCATCCAGTATATTAAGATGCTCCAGCGTGTTGGCGTAGTTCAGTTCACCATTGGTAAAACTTACGATCTTATCCATGATGCTGAGTGCATCCCGCATACAACCTTCACTTTTTTGAGCGATGATCTGCAGGGCAGCTTTTTCGGCCTTTACTTCTTCCTTATCACATATTTCCTGCAAATGCTCCACCGTGTCGTTGGTAGTAATGCGTTTGAAATCGAATATCTGGCAACGGCTCAGGATGGTCGGCAGTATTTTATGTTTCTCCGTAGTGGCTAAAATAAAAATAGCGTAGGGGGGAGGCTCTTCCAGTGTTTTAAGAAAAGCATTGAAAGCCGAGGAACTAAGCATGTGTACCTCATCAATGATATACACTTTGTATTTACCGGCTTGTGGTGCAAATCTTACCTGGTCCACCAGGGTCCGGATATCATCGACAGAGTTGTTACTGGCGGCATCCAGCTCATGAATGTTGAGGGAGGTACCTTCGTTGAAAGAAACACAGGATTGGCAGGTATTGCAGGCTTCCCCTTCCTTGGTTTTACTTTCGCAATTGATGGTTTTGGCGAGGATACGGGCACAGGTGGTTTTACCCACCCCACGGGGGCCGCAAAACAAAAAAGCATGGGCCAGTTGATTATGCCGGATGGCATTTTTTAAAGTAGTGGTTATATGCGACTGGCCAACTACGGTGTCGAACAACTGTGGTCTGTACTTACGGGCTGATACAATGAAACGATCCATCTGCTAAATTCCTCTTGTGCAAATGTAAGTGTTAGGGTAAATTGGGGAAGAAGTTTTTTTAACCTCTTAAATATGAATAAATAGGATCATAATTGACTGTTGGAAAGATTTATAAAACTTTATTTATGAACCCGCAAAGCGAATTTATAGTAGTGTATCATCCGATAGCTATCGGATTTGAATTTCCGAAGTTTCAGCGTTGTCTTACTTTGCTAAATAGGAGCCACGGATGCACGGATAAATATTCTACTCCGTGCATCCGTGGCATAAATTTTTCCAAACTGGCATATTATCGGATTTATTGGTAAATTCAATGTGATCGTTTCACCAAAACCTGCGTTATGAAAAGAAACCTTATCCCCGGTGTGTTTCTATTTTTCGCTTGCTTATTTGTAATGGCCGGTTATTCGCAGGAAGTAAATACAGAAAAGGAGGAGGTGGAATCAGTGAATGGGGTAATTGCCTTCCAGGTCGGTGTTCCTTCCACCACCATGCAACGAGCTATTAAAAATGATATGGGTAACCTGGGTTTTGGCGCAGGCCTGGAAGTGCTCTCCAATCCATTTACCTGGGGAAAAAATAAGCGGAACAGCCCTTTGCGGATAGGTGGTGAAGCGGGCTATACCTATTATGGTCGGTTTCTTTCAGAAGTAAATATTAACGGGTATAAAGGCGACTATAAAACAAGCTATGGCATTTTGAATTTGAATGCCATATTGCAGATTCGTCCGAAATACACGGAAGTGATTCGGCCATTTGTCGAATTGCTGGTGGGAGGGAGTTTTTACTTATCAAGTATCAAGGAAAATCTCGACCTGATTGAAACTTCTTTGGGCGTCGAAACTTTCTCCCTGGACAGTTATTCGAGTGCAAGTTTTAATAAGGGGTTGGCTGTCGGATGTAGTTTTGGTAACCCCCGGAAACAGGCCGGGAGGCTTACATTGCGAGTATCTTACAATCGTGGCAACAGCATTAAATATATCGTGAGGAATTCATTGGAATATGATCCGGGCAACAATTCCTTACAATACCAGGTTGGCAGGGCACCCGTGAGTTACTTTATGTTACAAATAGGGGTAGGCCGTTAATGTTAGTCACTATAACAAAACCGGGTGCGGCTTATATTCTTTTGACTGGTCAAACAAATAACGGTAGGTAGTAAGAATCCGGCTGCGGTATGTACCCAGCCCTTCAGCCACATTGATCATTTTAGGATTAAATTCACCGATCCATTGCATCTCATAATCCGAATAGATCGGATCCCTCCCCAGGGAATATACACCGTTTTCTATTTTTAATTTCTGTATTATCCTGGCCCCTTCGACGATCATATAGCTATCAACACCTTTGCCCTGCCATTCGGGTACTATGCCAAAAACAAGACCTACGAACTTATCGCACTTCTTTGTTTTCTTTATCCATAAAAACTTTAATTTATCCAACAAGCCAAATTTGCCGTGCAGGTGTTTGAACCATTGATTCAGATCTGGCAGATTGATCCATAAGGCGATCGGCTCGTCTTTATGATACACAAACCAACTGATCCGTTCGTCCATGACCGGTTTCATGGATTGAAACATTTTTCGCACTACTTTTTCTTCCAGTTGCTTCAAGCCGCCATGGCCTGCCCAGGCCTTGTTGTAAATTATGGTAAAGTCTTTTGCAAATTTATCCAATTGATCCTTCCTTATATGTGCCGCATGGATATCAGGATTCCTGGCACATTCAGCATGGCGGGTATAAAATTTCTCCTGCAAGCGGTTGGCTACTTTTAAAGCAAAACATACCTGGTTGAAATAATTTTTGAATCCATAGTGTTCGAAAAGCTCCTGGTAATAGGGGGGATTAAAATTCAGGCAATAAACCGGCGGATCAAAACCTTTTACCAACAATCCCCACCAGCGATCCCGTTCTCCAAAATTGATAGGGCCATCCATGGCCTGCATGCCTTTTTGCAAGAGCCAGTGTTTAGCTACATCAAACAACATATCAGCAGCCTGTTGGTCGTTGATACAGTCAAAAAAACCAATACCACCAACAGGTCCGTCGTCACCTTTGTTCTTGTATTTTTTATTGACGAAGGAGGCGATGCGTCCGATCAGTTTGCCATCATCGCTTTTTAATACCCAGCGTATAGCCTCGCCCTGGCGAAAGGCTTTATTCTTTTTTTTATTAAACACATCCAGTATATCCTTATCCAATGGCTGAATATAATTAGGATCATTGCCGTTAATGATCTTATTCACTTCCAGGAAATCACGATCCGTTTTCCCATCTTTTACTTCTGCCAATTGCATACATCAATATTTAAAAGACAAAAGTAACAGAACCGGGATAAACAAAACGAACCTTTGGTAAAGTGTTAATTAGAATGTGTCACGCAGGGTACGCGAAGAACGCGGAGACTAATTTCCCGCAGGTTCAGTTTTTTCCTTCAACGATATTTTTTGATTTGCCCGGCTCCGCGAACTCCGCGATCCCTGCGTGAGTTTAATCTGCGACACAGCAGAAACTTTCAATTACTACACAAACCGATCTTTTCTGCCAGGAAGTTTTTTTCAGAAATGGAACTTGTCAGCCGCCATGCTTTTTCGAATTGCTCCTTTGCTTTTAACGGCTCTTTCATGTCGAGATATAATTCTCCAAGACTGGCGAAATAGAGATGATGGTTATCAAGGCCGTTTATTTTCTGAAGTTCATCGAGGGCATGTTGCTTGCCGATGGCATAAGCCGATGCAATGCCTTTGTTCATGGCTACTACAGGGTTGGGTTGTAACTGGTAAAGCAATTCGTATAAATGATAGATGGATTTCCAGTCTGTTTTATCAAACGAAGGCGATGCCGCATGAATAGAAGCTATAGCTGCTTCCAGGTGGTAAGGCGAAACTTCAAAAGGCTCCGCCGCCCTTTCAAGATAGTCAAAGCCTTTTTGTATCAATGGCTGGTGCCACTTGCTTCTGTCCTGGTATTTTAGAATAATGATATGCCCTTTGTCATCCAGCCTTGCTTGTAAACGGGAAGATTGAAAACAAAAAAGAGAGAGCAAAGCGTATGTACGTGGAAAACGGGTCAATGAATGCTGTGTCAGCAAATGGCCTAAGCGGATAGCTTCTTCACAAAGATCTTCACGAATCAGTTTATCGGGGTTTGAGGAATTATATCCTTCATTAAACAAAAGGTATAGCGATTTTAAAACCGCATCTATTCTTTCCTGCAATTCATTACCATCAGGAACATCCAGTTCGATCTGCGCTGCTTTGATCTTTTCTTTGGCCCGGTAGATCCGTTTAGCAATCGTTTCGTCGTTGGTAAGAAAAGCATTGGCGATCTCCGTTACGCTCAAACCGCAAAGTGTTTTTAAGGTCAATGCTATTTGTGATTCGGCCGGGATGAGAGGATGACAGCAGGCAAACATCATCCTGAGCTGGCTATCCTGTATTTCGTTTTCAAGGAACAAATTATTTACTGTAGGAGAAAGGCTATATTCAGACCGAAGCGTGTAAGCATATTGCGGACCTATTTCCCTGAATCTTTTTTCCCTTCTTATAAAATCGATCGCTTTATTTTTAGCCACTTTGTACAGCCAACCGGATGGATTGTCGGGAATGGAACCATAACTCCAGGTGCTCATTGCCTGCAATAATGTATCCTGAACAATATCCTGCGCTGTTTCAAAATTTTGAAAACCCAGCAGTCTTGTTAGTACAGCCGTTATCTTGCCCGATTCATGCCGGAACAGGTGGTCGATAGTTTGGTCAATATTTGCAGGGGGCTGCACGACGTTTTTTAGCAATTTAGTTTTTATTGCCTGTATCCTTCACTTCCAAAAGCCTCTCCCTTCCCGGTTTGACAATATTGGCGGAGACTTTCCATATAACGACCCCAGGTAAAAGTGCAACCGGCAAAAAAATCGTTGGCATTTTTCCAGCCCGCATGCTCGAAGCGGACTAATGTTTTACCGGCACTCTCACTTAATTGAAAAGTTAGACGTGTGCCGAGCCAGTCATCCGGGCCTGCCATACATTCCCATAATACCCATTCATTTTTTTTCTGGCTTATTACTTTCATGTCATTTCCCAATGTGCCAAATCGAAATTGAATGATGCTACCGGGTTTGCATTCTCCAGTGGTTTGCGTGGTCCACCAACCAGACAGTCCTTTAATCGTCGTGATCGCTTCATACACTTTTTCCCTGGGAGCAGCAATATGAAGCAGGTGCTTTATCTCTGACATTGGTCACAAATTTCCATCTTCAGGAAGTTCTTCATCGGGAAAGGTAAGTCAGCCGTGCCATTATCAGCTTTTTAAAGGTTCTTCATAGACACATGACAATTATCGGGCGGCGAACTGCGCTTTAAAAGCAATTTGTGAACCAATTATCAGGTCAATCAAAAAAAGTTTTTAGAATAATGGGGAAAAATGAACCGTTTGGGAACTTTCAATCATTTGGAATTTTGAACGGGGATTGAAAACAGGATTTGACCGGGTATCGATCTTCGGCAAATCCTGTTTTCAATGTGTTGGGTAAACAACATTAGGTTTTACATATCCATCTTCATTACCTGCCTGACCTGTACACTTGATCCCAGTTCAAAATCAGGACAATCTTTTGAAATGGCAACTGCTTCGTTCATATCCTTTGCGTTGATAATGAAAAATCCTCCTACTACTTCTTTACCTTCTGTATAAGGACCGTCAGTAACAGTTTTACCGGCCGGTCCGCTTACTAATTTACCACCTGGTAAAAGTGGTTCACCGGCAACATACTGATTTGTTTTTGATAAATTTTCTATCCAGGCCATCCATTTTCCCATATGAGCCTGCATTTGTTCCGGGCTTGCTCCCTCCATCTGCCCGCCTTGAAAAATAAGCATGAACTTTTCCATAATGTTTGATTTTAAGAGTTGTAAAAGTGTTTGTTGAATTATAAGACGAATGGGTTTTTCCATTCCGGACAAGGCAAAAAAAATCATTAATAGCGAAAGAGGTCCTGCTTCTCAGTTTTAAACGAAAAATACATTATTAGCGGTAAGTAATGTATCATCCGATAGCTATCGGATTTGAATTTTCGGGAGTTTCAGAGCTGTCTGATTCTACTACCTATAAGCCACGGATGCACGGATGAAAATAGTTATCCGTGCATCCGTGGCATAAACTTTTCAAACGGATACATTACCTGGCAGTACTTATATATGTCGGCTCCTAAAGTGTGATGATTTGATCCTTTAACGCCGGATATGAATGAGTAAAGAGGCAAAATTCACGGTCCGGGAATTTTCACTTTCCTTTTAAAAGCATACTCTCTTATTTTCTTGTCCTTCCAGCAGGCGAGGTTTTCAGACGAAGCCAATTATTCAATCATTCAAAATCATGCTTATGAAATGCAGATGCCTTCTGTTATGCACCTTCCTTTTTTGCAGTCTATGGAGCCTGTCACAAACACAGGTGGTAAGAGGTAAAATAGTTTCAGAGGATGGTCGTCCACTCGACGGAGCCACGATAAGTTTAAAAGGTACCAAAGTGGCAACCGTAGCCAATAGTGATGGAGCGTTTGTGATCAATGTGCCGGCATCAGGAAAAACTTTGGTAGTATCCTCAATCGGGTTTGTAGCCGTGGAACAAGCTATTACCGGCAGCGACCTGGATATAGTTTTGAAAAAAGACGATCGCCGTCTTTCAGAAGTAGTTGTAGTGGGCTATGGGCAATCACAAAAAAGAAATGTAAGCGGTTCTATCAGCCGAATTGCTGCAAGAGAAGTGGAGAATCAACCGGTACAAAGTTTTGAATCAGCGCTGCAGGGTAAAGCTCCCGGCGTGGTAATAGAAAACAGTAGCGGAAAAGTGGGGCAGGGAATTAAAGTACGGATAAGAGGCACATCCTCTCTCTCGGCCAGCAGCCAGCCGCTGTATGTGCTGGATGGTATTCCGCTGACAACCGCGAGCCAGTCCGATATTAATAATGAACCGACCAATCCATTAGCCGACCTTAATCCTAACGACATAGAATCCATTGATGTGCTCAAAGACGCTTCCG
>JANOCH010000142.1:0-2331 GCA_031412015.1 Chitinophagaceae bacterium | reverse complement strand
TATTACCGTGACCTGAACGGCATCTACACCGTCGAAAATACCGACGGTTACAATCCATGGTGGCAAAGTGATTATGCGTATGTCCGCTTTACTTATGTACCACCCGGTGGCAGGGCCTACCCGGGAAAAGAAGTGTATGTGTTTGGTGAGCTAACCAATTATTTGCCGGATAATTCCTCCCGCATGGAGTTCGACACAGAATAGGGAGTTTATGAAAAGACCCTTTACCTCAATCAGGGATATTATAACTATTCTTATGTCACATTGGAAGCAGGAAAGAGTCCCGGCAACCGATTTTCTTTTGACAATACTGAAGGCAATTTTACCAACACAGAAAATGGGTACACGGTATTAGTTTACTTCCGACCCTTTGGTGCGAGGGCCGATGAATTGATCGGCATTGCTCAATTAAATACTTTGGCGGGACGGTAACTATTCAGAAACTTAAGGCGACAATTGAGTGTTGCCGGATAGGATTATGTCCTGATTTTTCAAGGTTTTGGTTTTATGAATAATCAAGTCAGTTCTTCGTCTTTTTGATTCATTAATTCAGTTTCATTACTCCTTATTACCCCTGCTTCCCTATCTTTGCGGCGGCAGGTCTTATACGACCAGCTCCTACTGAATCTCCCCAGGGCCGGAAGGCAGCAAGGATAAGTGGTTGAGCGGTGCGATGTAAGTAGCCTGCCGTTTTTTTACCCCCTAATCCCCTGAGGGGGGCCTATAAATCATCAGGCATCTTCAACTTTTCAAAATAAAGGTCCCGGGTTTAGCGGGATATACGATTTATGAAATTCTTCATTGACACAGCCAACCTTGCACAGATTAAGGAAGCTCATGAGCTGGGAATATTAGATGGTGTTACTACCAATCCGTCTTTGATGGCCAAAGAAGGCATCAAAGGACAGGAAGCCATCTTTAATCATTATAAAACCATCTGCGAAATGGTAGACGGCGATATCAGCGCCGAAGTGATCTCAACAGAATTCAACGCTATAGTAGAGGAAGGAAAGAAACTCGCCGCTATTCACCCGAACATCGTGGTAAAAGTGCCGATGATAAAGGATGGTATCAAGGCGATCAAGTGGTTTACCGATAACGGTATTCGTACCAATTGTACGCTGGTCTTTTCTGCGGGCCAGGCTATCTTAGCCGCCAAGGCGGGAGCTACTTATTTGTCTCCGTTTATCGGACGTATTGATGACAGCAGCTGGGATGGTGTGGAGTTGATAGCACAAATTTCCCAGATTTACGCTATACAGGGTTTTAAAACCCAGATACTAGCGGCATCTATCCGTAATGCCCTGCACATAGTTCGTTGCGCCGAAGCAGGCGCTGACGTCTGTACCTGTCCTTTAGACTCGATCCTGGGCCTGTTAAAGCACCCGCTGACTGATATCGGGCTTGCTAAATTCCTGGAAGATGCGAAAAAAACGGCCTGATCAGGTCCAATCATAGTTAAAGAGCCGGTCTTGTTTAAGGACCGGCTTTTTTAATTTCAGGGCGCTAATTTCTTTTACGTTTTTGCTTATTCATATCCCTTAATATTTCATCCTTTGTCGGCAGCTCGCCGTCGGGCTTCTTTTTTATCCATATCGTTCTTTCCAGCCAAAGGGCTGGATTGCTCTTCAGTACGGCTTTAATGGTGATCTTATCAGCAGTACAATCGATCGGGACGATCAATTCGTTGCCCGAAAACTTGCAATCCGAAGAGGAAAATTGAATCTCCTTTGACGTCAGCGGCATCCATCTCCCGTTTGACATTTTACCGTCCACATTGATATAATTATGGGTTCCTTTTTTGAGACTATCGGTGTAAAGATTGAAAAAAATACTGTCCACTTGCTGGGCTTTCAGTCCATAGGAAGCGATGCAAAATAATGAGACGAATAAAATTTTTACCACGATCGTAGGGGTTTGTTGCAAGTATGACGAAAAGGAATTATCAAATGTACGACAGCCAAAAGGCTTAACATTCTTTTACATCACTGGTGCTTCAAGCACCTGGAACCGGTTCCAAAAAGGCGCTCCTGCTTTAGAAAATAATATTAAAAATAGCTGCCCATTTGTCATAGTCAGTTGATTCCCCCTAATTCGCCTCCAAACTCTTTAGCATTATCTCCAAACTCTAAAACAGGGGATTGTGAACAACTCAAATCGATAATGGCTTACTTGCTAACAGGCTTCGCATTGGCTGCCGTAATTTGAGATATAGGGCCTCTATAGTAGTTTATTTTTTAAGATAAATTAATTAGTATTTACGCAATAAAGCAGCCGGAAATACGAACTAATTT
The DNA here is from genome assembly GCA_031412015.1 of Chitinophagaceae bacterium. Classification (GTDB taxonomy): domain Bacteria; phylum Bacteroidota; class Bacteroidia; order Chitinophagales; family Chitinophagaceae; genus Terrimonas_B. The sequence continues at coordinate 37 of JANOCH010000142.1, read as the reverse complement.
AAAAATCACTATAAATATACTATAATCTATTTATTTA
>JANOCH010000141.1:0-2244 GCA_031412015.1 Chitinophagaceae bacterium | reverse complement strand
TTTACTGGCTTCCTGTATCAATTGAAAAATAACCGGAGGATCGAAAAGCCCATCTTTTATAATTCGTACGTTTTCCGGTACATATTTTAAACATTTGGTTTGTCCGCCGCCGCTGCAATGGATCAATCCATTTATCGTTTCAAAATGATCTTCCAGCAAGACTTTCATTACCGGTGCAAAGGTTCGGGTCGGTGAAAGTAGAATCTTCCCGATTTCCGACGTCTGACTTCCGTCCCCATAGCTATCGGGATCAATCCTATCTGTCATTTTATGCGGACCGATATAGACTACAGAGTCATCCAGGGAGTTATCAAATGATTCCGGGAATCTTTGTCCATATATTTTTTGAAGAACATCATGTCTTGCACTGGTCAGCCCGTTACTGGCAAGTCCACTGTTATATTCTGTTTCATAATTGGTTTGGCCAAAGCCCGCCAGGCCAACGATTACATTTCCCGGTCTTATCTTTTCATTGGTGACCAGCTTGTTTTTGGGCCATCTTGCCGTCATGGTTCCGTTCACCGCCATGGTTCGAACTACATCGCCTACATCCGCTGTTTCGCCACCCATGAAATGGATATTGACACCAAACCCTTTCATGGTATTGAAAAATTCCTGGGTTCCATTGATCACTGCCTCTAATACTTCCGCGGGAATATTTTTTTTGTTCCTGTCAATGGTGGATGAAAAAAGAAGATTATCATAGATACCCACACAAAGAAGGTCGTCAAGGTTCATCACGATGGCATCCTGCGCAATACCCTTCCAAACCGAAACATCGCCGGTTTCCTTCCAGTATAAATAAGCAAGAATGCTTTTGGTGCCTGCTCCATCCGCATGCATTACATTCACCCAGTCGTTATCACCGCAAAGTACGTCGGCATATATTTTACAAAAGGCTTTGGGAAACAGGCCCTGGTTCAAATTCTTTGTAGCGGCATGCACCTCTTCTTTCTGCGCCGAAACCCCTCTTTTTTCGTATAAACTCATATCCATAATTGTGGCGCAAAGCTAAATATTCCGGGCTTCAAGGAAGGATTTTTCCACAATCATTTTTCAATTAGTTTTGCAGCACTTTATGAAGGTTCATTATGATATAGAGCACTTACCATTATTTAAGAACGCAGTTATTACTATTGGTACTTTTGATGGTGTACATATGGGACACCGCCAGATAATTGATAAGCTTAAATACGAAGCCAAAGTTGTTAGCGGCGAAACGGTCATTGTCACTTTTCATCCACATCCGCGAAAGGTGGTCTCGTCCACTATTCTTGGTATACGACTGATCAATACCCTGGAGGAAAAAATTGAATTGCTGCAAGGCCTTGGTATTGATCACCTGGTGGTAGTTCCTTTCACCGATGCTTTCGCCAATCAACAGGCGGAGGATTATGTACGGCATTTCCTGGTTGAAAAGTTTCATCCGCACACCGTTATTATCGGATACGATCACCGGTTTGGAAAAGAAAGAAAAGGCGACTACCTGCTGCTGGAAAAACTGGCGCCTGTTTTCAATTACCAGTTAAAGGAAATTCCCAAACATGTACTCGACGAGGTTGGCATCAGTTCTACCAAGATCAGGGAAGCCTTGCTTAATGGAAAGATTGAAATCGCCGACAGGTTGCTGGGGTATGAATTCTTTTTCTCAGGAACTGTTATTCATGGTGATAAACTCGGCCGTAAACTGGGTTACCCAACAGCCAATCTTAAAATGAGCGATGAAGAGAAGATCATTCCGGGTAATGGGATCTACTCCGTCTATGCATCACTACCGGGCGATAGCCAACGTTTGAAAGGTATGATGAGTATTGGTTTCAGACCTACGGTTGATGGGAAGAAAAGAGTGGTAGAAGTCAACCTGTTTGATTTCAATGAGGAGATATACGGATTAACACTAAAGGTGTATGTAAAAAAATACCTGCGGGAGGAAGTAAAATTTGATTCACTGGATGAACTGGTAAAACAAATTGACCAGGATAAAATTGATAGCCTGGCAATATTATGAATTGCGGAATTATGAGTTATGAATTAAGAGTAAGGGTACTGAATCGAGGGATCCAATTCATAACTCATCATTACTTAATATTCTATTCTGAATTCGAGCTTGGTTACATCGTCAAAAAAATCATCAACAGAACTTAGTATTGTCACCTTCTTTTTATCCTCTGAAAGCTTTACATTTTTTCCTTCCGCTTTCTTTGCCGGTCTCGGAAGATTAAAGATCAACGTGGTATTCATTGG
>JANOCH010000140.1:0-3273 GCA_031412015.1 Chitinophagaceae bacterium | reverse complement strand
GCTTTAAACCGCATTGCTTAAATAAAGGGTAGTACATCAGTAAGAAATAAATGTGAGCCACAGAGCCACATAGGCACCGAGACACGGAGTCACCAGGTAAGTAGATAATTCTGAGCCTCGGTGTGTTTGTGCTTCAATTGCGATGACGAGATAGGTATATAAAAGAAGGAAAATGGAAGTACTTTTTTTCTACAGTAACCGCATTCGATAAGCATTCATAGCCGTATGCCCCAGCTTTTTGATCAGCCGGTAGTTGACCAATACACCCACCGGGGCGCCGATCACCGGCACTAATTGTGCCATCTTGGCCAGGTCTATATAGTCCCGGTACTCCTGCTGAAAATGCCGCCAGTCAAACTGGTTGATATCGGCGGGAAGCTCCTTGCTTTTCTGATCCCAGTTCTCCATTTTTATATAGATCGATTTGCGGTGAGCATGACTTGAGAACGCCAGTTCAAAAATATGCAGCAGGTAAACTCTTTCTTTATAATCATCCACATCAAAACCATACAAAGAAGCAATATCAAAAAGTAATTTTATTTTTATCCCGATCAATAACGGAAAATCAGCCAGGCCCAACAGGATTCCACCAGCCCCGGTGATCCCTCCTTCCACCGCTGCCGTTGTGCGATAGAATTTTATTTTTTCCTCAACTAATAATTCGCGGGCACGCAGATCAAGATTTCGCAGGGGATCGGCCGTAGTATATTTCGCCCCGAACAAAACACCGCGTATCATTTGTTTGATCACATTGGTCACAGCATTATGTACTTTCTCCGGTATCCACGAGTTTATCTTATCCTGGGTCTTTTTAGAGAGTTTATTAAAAAAGGAAGGCCGCCTGACCATCTGCTTCTGCCATGCTTTGAGATCCGTGATCGCCTGTTGCTTGTATTGATCCATTATATTGTCATTTGCTGTTAAGGTAAAGTTAGTCATCCAATATTCATTTGATCCCATTAAGAATCATGCCTTATTTTTGAACGAAGAAAATGCGAAAACCTGGTAAAACATATTCAATGAACCGTATGAAGACTTTTACTACAATATTTCTGTTATCCATCCTTATAATAGCTTGCAACAATAAAGCAGTAGTTACACAACCTGTAACCAATAATAAATTGCGGGTATTGGGTTACCTGCCGGGTCATAACAATTGGACGGGAGATATCAATACCATTGATTGGGCGAAGATCACCGACCTTAATCTCGCCTTTATCAATCCTGATGCATCGGGTAATTTTCCCGCCAATGATGCCTACAGGCAGGTAATTGAAAAGGCACATAGCCAGAATGTGCGGGTGTTTCTATCGATTGGAGGCGGCAGCCCGCCTGCGCATTTGGCCGGTCTCTTAGAAAACGACAAACGTGCGGCAATAATAACCGGCCTGGTAACAGTTGCTGAAACTTATAATTTTGATGGCATCGATGTTGACCTGGAAAATGCCCTTATCAACAATAACTATGCGCCCTTTGTCAGCGAGCTTTCTGCTGCCTTAAAGCCAAAGAAAAAATTAATGACGGCGGCATTGGCCAGTTGGAATGCCGATCTTATCAGCAATGCTACGCTGCAGTTGTATGATTTTATCAATATCATGTCCTACGACAAGACAGGACCATGGAACATCAACAGACCCGGTCCTCATTCGCCTTATACAATGGCGCAGGATGATTTCACTTATTTCAGTACAACAAGAGGAGTTGCGCCGGAAAAACTATTTATCGGTCTCCCCTTCTATGGCTATGGATTTGGGAATGGAGCCCCCGGTAGTTTAACTTACAAAGACATTGTCGCAACTTATCCCGGATCTGAAAATTCCGATTCGTTGACGGTATCCAGCGGTGGAAAAATTTACTATAATGGAATAGCTACAATAAAGCAAAAGGTTTCGTTAGCTATTGATAAAAAAGCGGGTGGGGTGATGATATGGCAATTACTGGGTGACAGCCAGGATTCTAAATCATTACTTAAAGCTATTAACGATATTAAGAATCAATAGGTGGTTAAGTAACTATCCATACAAAACTTTGTGAGCTTTATGGTTCGTTGTGTTTTTGTTCCTTTTTGTAAGAATGAAGAGAGAAAATTCAATTGAAATATTTTTTTATCCAATCTTCCAGGTTCGTCAACCCGGGAAATTCTTTTTTTATTTCCTCCAGGTCTTTTACAAGCAGCACCTCATTTTTATTGATCCAATTAAACATTTTGTAAAGGTCTTTGCCCATCGCCAGTCTTGTGATGATACCGGGCAGTTGCTGATAGCGGACAGGTTTGTTCCAAACTTTTGAAAAAATTTCGGCCGCCCTGGCCCCATCCATTTGTTCCCCTGCAAGATCAATAGTGCGTCCCTTATATTTTTCGGGATTTAAAAAAATAGTAGTAGCGATCCTGCCAATATCTTCGGCGCCGATGTATTGCTGTACTTTGCTTTTATGCAAGGGTACCACCAGCTTACCTTTCAATAGCCGGCTTTTTACCTGCGGTATTAAAAAATTCTCATACAATGACGACGGCCGGATGATCGTGTAGGGCAATCCAATTTGTTTAACATGATTTTCAACCTGGAATTTGCTTTCCCAATGAGGAATGCCAGTATGGAGATCTGCCCCGACCACCGATGAATACAGGAAAAGGTTTACCCCATTCTCTTTGGCACAATTGGCAAGATCAATCCCCTGTCGGATCTCACGAGAAATTCCCTGTGTAAAATCAAGGACAGCAAACACTCCGTCTGTATTTTTTAAGTGCTGATGGTAAGTAGAAGGATCATCCAGGTTGCCCTGGATAAGTGCGATACCGGGTCGTTTTAAATCGGCGGCTTTTGCTGCGTCTTTATTGCGGGTCAGGGCTTTGACTACAAAGCCCTGTTGAAGTAAATTTCTCACCACGGCCCCACCCTGTTTACCCGTAGCACCTGTTACAAAAATGGTTTTACCGGAAGGCATTTGTTTTGGTTTTAGAAATATACGCTTATTGTAAAGAGGCGTTGGTTTAGCAAGTTAGTTTAATTATGAAGCCAACAGTAAAATAAATAGATTAGTCTTTTGCTACGGTGTATTCTACATCTTTTGACAACATTTGCTCTTTACCTTCCTGATCGATGTATGTAATTTTTACAAGGACTATATACTTGCCTGGGTTACCAGAGGCCTTAAACTTATAAATCGCAACTCCTGATTCATCTATGGGAATTGTTTTACCGCTAAAAACTATTTCTGGCTTTGCCGCCTTGCTAAAAGCACCTACACCTGCCATTATCTCCATTTCCTGTC
>JANOCH010000139.1:0-15509 GCA_031412015.1 Chitinophagaceae bacterium | reverse complement strand
AAAAATTTAGCTTCGCCTACATTTCTGCTTGAAAGTTCATCTGTCAAACCGGCAAGTTCTGCAGTTTTCAGTATACTATTGCACCTGTTAATCATATAATAATGATCGTTCCAATAAGAGTTAGTCGCCCAGTCATCCTTTGTATATTGAAAGGTCTCAAATTCAGCAATAATTTCAGCACCATCACTGGGTTCGCTTCCTTTTTGGGCATCATCATCCCGGATGCTGTGAAAATCCAGCCAGGGCAAGGTGTTGAAACCGGCATAGCTTCTTAAAATATTATAAAGACCCATTACCTGTTGTTCTACACCGAAATCATCCAGCGTGCCTTCCAAAGGCTTTCTATCTAAAAATTTTTTACAACCTCCAAATGAACCCAGCAACACTGAGACCAGGATAAGTTTACATATATTTTCTTTCAGTTTTTCCATCTTAATTTAATTTGACGATTACTAATTAAATTCTTTACGCGCAATTAAAAATTCAGGTTGAGTCCAAATGTTGTCACCCTCGGTATAGCACCGCCTGCTTCATCAAATCCAAAAGCTGTGGCCCTTCCGCCAAATTCGGAAGTATAACCATTATTATTTTTCCAGGTTTTCAGGTTTTGAAAATTCAGAAATATCCTCAGGCTTTTGATCCTGGCTTTTGTAAGAATTCTGTTGGCCATATCGTAACCAACCTGTAAATTCCTGATTCTGAAATAGCTTCCATCTTCAATATTGTAAGTTGATCCGTTATAATTAAACCTGCGCCCCTGGCTGATAATAGGCTCCCAATTAGAAGTACCAGCGCCATGCCACCTGTCAATTTTTAAAGCAGGATAGTTAACCCGCTGGAAAGGCGACTCTAATGCGCCCCATACCCGGAAGACCTCATTACCATATACTCCGCCGAAATCTACATCTACGTTAAACCTTTTATATTTTAGGCTTACTGAACCTCCATAAATGAAATCAGGGGAGGGATTACCTATAACAGTCCGATCGAGATCAGAAACGATACCATCACCATTAACATCTTTGAATTTAAAATCTCCGTTCAAATATGTCCCAATGGATCCGGCAAAGGGAGATACCAGCCGGTCAAGATCTGTCTGATAAATTCCTTCGACCACATAGCCATAGAAAGAACCAATTGGGTAGCCCGGAAAAGTTCTTGCTTCCGCAGAACCATTATTAGCGCGGGCATCAATAATACGTCCACCCGGTAAATCCTCAGCCACACTGATTACTTTGTTCTTCATAAACGTGATATTGCCGCCCACTGTCAGGGTAATATCCCTGGTCAATTGCTGGTTCCAGCTGGCAGTAAGTTCTTGCCCCCAGTTTCTTACTTCCCCACCATTTTTAATAATATCATCATAACCTAACGAACCAAGTCCGATATAGGTCATCATATCCTTGGTGCGCTTATCATAATAATTGAATTCCAGGTGAAGCCTGTTGTTAAAAGCGTTTAGTTCCAGGCCCACTTCGTAAGAGTTAACCGTTTCCCATCTCAAATCCGGATTTTTTTGGTAGGCAGGAAGTGCAGCAATATAGCCGGTTGTTCCAAAATTGGCCTCGCTTCCCGTAATAATTCCTGGGTAAAAAGGGTAATCCAAAGTCGCTAAGAAAGGATGGTATGTACTTTGATTACCCAGTACGCCGGTTGAAGCTTTGATTTTCAGATAGTCGACTATCTGCTGACTTTCCATAAACGACTCCTTACTAACCTCCCATGCTGCGCCAACGGCCCAAAATTGCTGGTGCCTGTTTTTTTCTGGTATGCGCGAAGATGCATCGTCTCTCAATGAAGCATTTAAAAAGTATTTACCGCGATAGTTGTATAAAAACCTTCCTAGCAGAGATACGGTTGTGTATTCGGTAGCACGTCCTGATGCATCACCTTCCAACACCTTCCCAAAATTATTACTGACATACCATTTATCAGGGTTGTTAGGTATGTGCTTAGCAGTCACCGCTCCGCCGGCAGTTGATTTTGTAAAATTGCTTCTTGCTCCATAATAAAAAGTGGTAAACCCCCCGGTAGCGGTTAATGAATGATCCCCAAACTTCTTTTTATAAGTTAGGATATAATCCTGTTGGTATTTTTTGTAGGAGTCGTTGTTTTCCTCCAAACTGGTTGTTGCGCTGGCCAGATCATTAGCAGTATATAAGTACGGCTGATCGTTTATCGGGTTGTACGCATAGTACATGGGGTTATATTTTCTTCTGTTTACATCACTCACATCTGCATACCAGGTTGCCCTTACATTGAAATCTTTTAGAAAACTTATATCAGTATAGAAGCTGCCCACATACCTGTTTTCACGGCTTATTGTTTTGTCCCAGGCGTTTTCAACTGCGAGCACAGGATTTGCAACGCCCGAACTTTGCAGGGCAGTTACCAGTCCGGAATAAATAGGTATGTTTATGGAATCGTAAACCGTTCCATATAGATCACGAACTTTCATTATTTTGGGATCAGCCGATATATGTGGCATCACTTTGCGTGCAGCATCTAACACCCAGGTAGCATCGTAAGGGTTCTCTTGCCTGCTGGCATTAAAATTTATACCTACTTTAATCGCCGAATTAATTTTATACTCATCCCCAAACGAAATAAGATATTTTTTTAGCTTTTCTCTTATTATTATTCCTTCATCAGCAACGTATCCAACTCCAAAGTTAAACCTGTTCTTTTCGCCGGACCCTGACAAACTGATATTATGAGATTGAAATTTTCCTTTTCTTGTTACTGCATCAATCCAGTCAGTATTATTTTTACCTTTTATGGCGGAATAATCAGGAGTGGGCACTCCATTATTTGCATTTTCTTCTGCAAATAGTTCGTCGAACTGGGCTGCACTGGCCATTTCAATTTGATCGACCAGGTTTTTTACGCCATAACTGCCGTTGTAATTTATGACTGTCTGACCTGCTTTTGCTCTTTTGGTTGTAATCGCTATAACCCCCGTGCCACCCCTGACTCCGAAGATCGCCAGGGAAGAGGGATCTTTCATTACTTCAATAGATTCAATATCATTTGGATTGATATAGTCAATATTATCCTGGAAAATACCATCCACTATATACAAGGGCTTTACCTGCCCAATACTTTGTGTGCCCCGAATCCGAATATCAGGTTCCTTACCCGGCGTTCCATTATTTACGATATACAAGCCAGCCACTTTACTTTGAAGTGAAGCCACAGGATTTGTATTAGGCTTATCAGCTACCTCTTTACCTGAAATCTTTACGATAGAACCGGTCAGGTCTCTTTTGCTTGCCGTACCATATCCGATCACCACCACCTGGTCCATTACTTTTGTCGAAAGAGCAAGAGATACATTCACTTCCGTTTTGCCTCCCAGCGCCACTTCCTGGACATCATATCCCACGGAGGAGATCACCAGGGTCACATTGGCATCAGGCACGGTCAGTGAAAAATTACCTTCATTGTTGGTTGAGGTACCTGTTGTGGTTCCTTTAATCTGCACGGAAGCTCCGACCAACGGTGCGCCGCCTTCCCCGGTTACCTTACCCCGAACAACCACTTCTACCGGCGCATTAGGATCTTCTTTTATTACGATCAGGTTATCATTCATTACCTGGTACAACAAATTGGTTCTTTCCAGTAAAAGATTCATTACATCGCTGATACCGGCCTCTTTTACATTCAGGGTAACCTTTTCCCGGATAGCTTCCAGGTTATTGTTGTACAGGAACCTGTAGTTAGTTTGCTGTTCAATGGAACGGAGTATATCGCTGATCTCAGCTTTTTTTACCCTCAAACTTATCCTGTCCTGCCCAAAACCAGTAGCAGCAACATTCAGGGTAAAAAACAACAGCAACAGCACGGTCAGTTTCATAACAAGCAGAACTTTTGATGGCGACGGTTTTTTAAGAACCGTTAAGAAACATTTCATATTTTTAGCATATTAGGGGTTAGACAATCCGACCCTGACAGGTTGGTCTAGTTTTATGTTTAGCCTTCTTTTTTTATACGGGGAATGCGCCAACATTCTCCGTTTTTTTTCCTTATTTCGGATGAAGGTTATTGAGATGATTCAACAAATATTTCATGATTATTTATTTTAAAATTGATCGGGAAAGCTTCCTTTAAAGCAGCAAAAGCCTGCTCTACGGTTTCTTTTTCAAATGCACCTGTAACACTTAACTGTTTTGCTTTCTCGTCGGTAAAAAAAATGGTTACGTTATACCATCTTTCCAGCTTTTTTGCGACCTCTTCAAAACTATCTCCACGAAATTCTATACGATTATAAACCCATGCTGTTTCAATTCTTTCGCTTTCTTTTTTTGTGCTATCAATAAGCGTGATGAAAGGGATTACTATTTCCTTTGCAGAAAGTCTCTTATCCTCAGACAGTTTTATAGTTTCAATAGCTGCCTGTTTAGGAAGAATGAGTTTATGGTTAGGTTTTAACTGAATAGCTTTACCCGCCGCATCTTCATGGCGCAAAACCTGCACTAACCCCCGGTACAAAGTCGTTTCCACATTCTTATCCTCAGGGTATGACTTAACATTGAAGGCTGTTCCCAAAACCCTGATATCAATGCCGGAAGTGTGTACAATGAATGGCCGGCCTGGTTGCTTTACTACATCAAAAAAGGCCTCGCCCTCTAATCTGACTTCGCGGGTAGCACCGTTAAAATCATTTTCATAATATAGTTTCGAACCGACGTTTAACCAAACGGTAGTTCCATCAGCTAATAAAGAACGGGTTCTGCTACCGTTTTGCGTTATGATCGTTTCTTTAAGCGGCTTTTCAACACCTGCAGATGATACACTATTATTTTTCCAAAACCATCCTGCAATAACGATACAAAGCAATGACCCGCTCAATAAGGAAACATTTCTCCTCATTCTTCGCCTTTTCCGCCGGGAAACCATATCAGCATCGTCGCTTTCAATAGCCGCCCGGCTTATGATCCTGGAAATCGTGTCGCTGGCTATAATATTATCTTCATCTTTAATATTATCACTTTTCTCTTTCCAGATTCTTACAAGGATGTCATATTGTTGCTGAAGAGGTTCGTCCTGGCTTAATAAGTAATTAAGCTCTTCCTGTTCGGAAGATGAAGCTTCGCCATTTAGTACTCGGGCGATCAGATGCCATATTTGTTCAGGGGTTTCCAGGCAGCAGTCGTTGTGTTGTCCTGTTAAGGACAGGAAAAAGCAAATAATCTACTAAGCGTTGGGCGATTTTTTTTTAAAATTCTTTTTTTTCTGCTGCCCAAGGAAGCTGCGGACGTGATTTTGATGAACTTTTTATTTGTAGTGCGGCGCAGATTTTCTTAACAGCAATCGCCATTTGGGTGTCGATTGTGTTTACCGAGATATTCAGGATATCAGCTACCTCTTTGTATTTAAGGCCATCTTCCCGTATCAGTTTGAAGATCATCTTGCAGCGGGGAGGCAATTCATCAATGGCATGCTGCATATTCGCCATCATTTCTGAAGTGATCATTATATCATAGGGATCTGATGCAAATTCGTCCAATGTGGTATCCAGGTAGTCAAAAGGAGCGGCGATCAATTCCTTTGCTTTGTGCGAAAGCGAATTCAGCGACCTGTTTTTCACTGCTACATATATATAAACCGTCAGGTTTTCAATGTCGGCAATACTATTGCGGTTGGCCCACAATTTTACAAAGACATCTTCCACCAATTCCTCGGCGATTTCCTTTGAACGAACGAGCGAGATAGCAAAATGAATTAACTTTTTCCCGAAATGCACATAAAGCTGGGTGAATGCCATTTCATCCCCTTTGGCAACCCGTATTTGCAGTTCCCTTAACTGAACTGTAGTATGGAGTTCATTAGCAGACAATCGCAATATTTTTTTCTAAGCAGTTATACTAAGTTAGAGTAAATATTTTACAAACGACAAAGTTATACTTTTAACACGTTCTGGCTAGCCAGGAGTATAATTGTGCTATTCCCTTTAAGATCATGAGATATGGTCTTTATTTACAAACTCCACTTTTTATTATAAGGAAAGACCTATCGCCCAATAGAAACATTGATCTTCTTTCGCAAAGTCGTCTATGTTTAAATATCATAAAATTTATACTCGTTAAACAAACCGCCATCCCTGCCGGCCATTTTAGTAAATTTGTCCATTAAAATTGCGATTCCCATGCCAGTCCAGGAATTGGAAAATATATTTCAACAGAAAATCGATAGTGAAATTAAGATCGAGCCCAAAGACTGGATGCCTGATCCTTATCGAAAAACTCTGGTCAGGCAGATCAGCCAGCATGCACATAGTGAAATAGTAGGCATGTTGCCTGAAGGAGAGTGGATAACGAAAGCGCCGTCACTAAAACGAAAAGCCATCTTGCTGGCCAAGGTACAGGACGAAGCGGGCCACGGCCTCTATTTATATTCTGCTGCAGAAACATTGGGCACTACCAGGGAACAAATGATCAATGACCTGCACAGTGGCAAGGCTAAATATTCTTCCATTTTTAATTACCCCACATTAACCTGGGCCGATATCGGCGCTATTGGTTGGCTGGTGGATGGAGCTGCCATATTAAACCAGGTGATGCTTTGCCGCACTTCCCATGGGCCTTATGCAAGAGCCATGGTCAGGATCTGCAAAGAAGAAAGTTTTCATCAACGCCAGGGTTTTGAAATATTATTAACCTTATCAAGGGGAACAGCAGAACAAAAAGCCTTGTGCCAGGACGCCATCAACCGTTGGTGGTGGCCATCGCTGATGATGTTTGGACCAAAGGATAGCGAAAGCACCAATTCAGATCAGAGTATGAAATGGAAGATCAAACGAAAGACCAATGATGAGCTGCGTCAAAATTTCGTGGACATGTGTGCCGAACAGGTGAAAGTATTAAATATGGTATTACCCGATCCTAATTTGAAATGGAATGATGAAAGAAAGCACTATGACTTTGGTGAGATCAATTGGGAAGAATTCTGGAACGTAGTAAAAGGAAACGGCCCCTGTAACAAAGAAAGGTTAGCCGCCCGCAAAAAAGCATGGGATGATGGTGCGTGGGTGAGAGAAGCAGCCACTGCCTATGCCGCCAAGAGGCAGAAGAAACAAGAAGCAGCCTGACAACATTGAATAGTTAAAAGGTTATGTTCTTTTGAGCAAGCCAACTTTTCAACTAATCAACTAAACCGCTATCTTTAGTAAAACCAATTATGTCGCAAAAACCGGCCGAATCCTCCCCTCAATTATCCCGAAGTCTTGGTCCGTTGATGCTTTGGGGCATGGGAGTTGGTTATGTTATCTCCGGGATGTATTTTGGCTGGAACCTGGGATTGGCAGCAGGTGGTACCTATGGCCTGGCGATCGCCACTTTTTTCATCATTATTCTGTATATCACTTTTACTTTCTCTTATACCGAACTCGCCTGCGCTATACCAAAGGCGGGTGGTGTATTTGATTATGCTAACCGCGGCCTGGGAAAGGATCTTGGATTTATCGCCGGTATGTCACAGATCATTGAATTCGTTTTCGCACCGCCGGCTATCGCAGCCGCTATCGGAGCCTATTTCCATATTTTCTTTCCAGGAATACCCGTTGCTGCGATTGCCATTACCGCCTATTTGATCTTTACCGCATTAAATATATATGGTGTTAAAGCCGCGGCGGCCTTTGAACTGATCATCACGGTATTCGCTGTGTTTGAATTACTGCTTTTTGCGGGTGTTGCGTTACCGCATTTTGAAATAGGCAATTTTAAGCTAAACGCATTTCCCTTTGGGTGGGAAGGTGTATGGGCCGCTATTCCTTTCGCCATCTGGTTTTTCTTAGCCATTGAAGGTGTTGCCAATGTTGCCGAAGAAACCATCAATCCCCAGAAAAACATATTACGGGGCTTTGGTTCTGCTTTAGCAACCCTGATCATACTTTGTATACTTACTTTCCTCGCTGCAGTAGGTGTCGGGGGTTGGGAAAAAATTGTTTACCCATCACCCGGAACTGATGCGTCTGACTCACCTTTGCCCCTGGCGCTTGCCCAGATCACCGGTAACAGCGGCTGGCTTTATCATTTATTGATCACCATTGGCTTGATGGGTCTTGTTGCTTCTTTCCATGGTATCATACTGGCGGCTGGCCGTGCTACCTTCGAGTTTGGAAGGGTAAAATATATCCCTGCTTCTTTTGGAAAAGTGCATACAAAATTTAAAACGCCCGCCAATGCTTTGATCATTAATATGCTGATCGGCATTATCGCTTTACTTACCGGCAAGACCAGCGAAATAATCACCATCGCCTGTTTTGGCGCATTGACATTATATGTTCTTTCTATGATAACAGTGATCGTTTTAAGAAAAAAGGAACCCGACATGCCCCGACCGTTCCGTGTTCCTTTCTATCCTTACTTTCCTTTTATCGCCCTTGTAATTGCTTTCGTCTCTTTAACTGCGATGACGACGCTGAATGGTAAGCTGGCATTAATCTATTTTGGCATACTGGCTCTTTCTTATATTTGGTTTCATCTAGCAGTAAAAAACTAAATCCATGACGAATCCTCCGACTAACAAAGAAGTCTTACAAAAATTAGCTGCCGCCAATACCGAAAAAGTAAAACTGGCGGTTACTGATATAGATGGTGTGCTTCGTGGTAAAGTCATCAGCTTTGAAAAATTGGTATCCGTAGCGGAAAAAGGCATTGGTTTTTGTGATGTGGTCTTTGGCTGGGATTCCGCGGACGTAGCGTACGATAATGCGGCAGTAACCGGTTGGCATACCGGTTATCCCGATGCAATGGCCACCATAGACCTACAGACATTCCGGCAAATCCCCTGGGAAAATGATCTGCCGTTTTTCTTAGCCGATTTCAGTAAGGAAAAAAATGCGGGTGCAGTTTGTCCAAGAACTTTATTGAAACAGGTAAGGCAACAGGCAAGCAAAGCCGGTTATATCCCTTATTTCTCCCAGGAGTTTGAATGGTTCAATTTTATTGACAATAGGGAAGAGTTATACAAAACCGGGTTTCGCAATCCGCAGCCGATGACACCCGGCATGTTTGGCTACTCGGTGCTTCGTGCTTCACAGGAAGGAAATTATTTTCATGACCTGTTTGATTCATTGAAGAAAATGAATGTGCCGCTGGAAGGCATTCATACCGAAACCGGTCCTGGCGTGTATGAAGCAGCGATGCTTTATTCAGAAATACTCGAAGCCGCCGATCGTGCCGTTATTTTTAAAAGCAGTGTGAAGGAAATTGCACATCGTCATGGCATTATCGCCTCTTTCATGGCCAAGTGGAATGAAGATCTTCCGGGTTGCAGTGGTCATGTTCACCAAAGCCTTTGGTCAGCTAATGGAAAGGATAATTTATTCTTTGACAAAAAAAATAAAACAGGGATCAGCCCTTTAATGGAAAGCTATATTGCAGGACAGTTGCACTGCTTGCCCCATATACTTCCTATGTATGCTCCAACAGTCAATAGCTATAAAAGATTAGTAGAAGGTGCATGGGCTCCAACCACGTTAACGTGGGCAATAGATAACCGCACCACTGCATTAAGAGTTTTGGCAGGAGACCCCAAATCAACTAGATTAGAAACAAGAGTAGTTGGTTCAGATTCCAATCCGTATTTAGCTATGGCAGCCTGTCTTGCGTCTGGCTTATATGGTATTAAAAATAAATTGAAATTAAAAACTGTACCCACTAAAGGAAGTGGATATGCCGATACCAAAAACGGAATACTCCCCAAAAATTTATGGGAAGCTACACAGGCCATGAAAGAATCTGCGATAGCCAGGGAACTATTTGGTGAAAACTTTGTCAATCACTTTACCGGTACAAGAGAATGGGAATGGCGGCAGTTTTCAAAGGTTGTTACCGACTGGGAATTAAAAAGATACTTTGAAATTATATAAAATACAGGAACACGGATTAAACGAATCAGGTGGATTTACACGAATTTAATATAACCAGTAATACAGTTTTTTTTAGCAAGTCAAATAAAAAATCTGTGCCTATCCGTGTCATCCGTGTTCTATTCGTTACTTAATACAAAGCCTATGACATTTGATAAAGTATATCAGTATAATTTTCCAACCACTATTCGTTTTGGCGCGGGAGCTATAAAAGAATTGCCGGCTTACCTGCAACAAAATAATCTGAAAGCGCCATTGATCGTTACGGATCCCAACATCGCACAACTGCCTTTTTTCAAAGCCATCATCAGCGATCTGACTACTAAAAATATTTCCGTTGAAGTATTTCATGATATCCATAAAAACCCGGTAAAATCAGACGTATATAAAGGCGGAGACGTTTGGGATAATACCAACAGGGATTGCATTATTGGTATAGGTGGTGGCGCCGCTTTGGATGTAGCAAGAGCTATCGTATTACGAATTAATCATCGGGAAGATCTTTTTAAATACGACGATCTTATCGGCGGCGATGTATACGTTACTAATGATGTGCCTCATTTTATTACGATCCCTACTACCGCAGGTACCGGAAGCGAAGTAGGTCGTAGTGCCATTATCTCCGACGATGAAACACACCAGAAAAAAATATTGTTTGCTCCGAAGCTGATAGCTAAAATTGTTTTTGCTGATCCCGTTCTTACCATGGACTTACCTCCATTTATTACCGCCGCTACCGGGATGGATGCGTTAACACATAACATGGAGGCCTTCCTGGCAAAGAATCCGCACCCTATTTGTGATGGTATTGCGTTGGAAGGAATTTCACTGATCAAAGACTCGTTAGAAACGGCGACAAAAAAACCTGATCTTGAATCCCGCAGCAAGATGCTGATCGCTTCGATGATGGGAGCTATTGCCTTTCAGAAAGGATTAGGGGTAGTACATTCACTGGCTCACCCGCTATCTTCGCTACTGGATACCCATCATGGTCTTGCTAACGCAGTAAACATACCTTACGGCATGCAATTTAATATTGCCGGTTTTGAGGATAAATTCCGGCGCATGGCCAGAACATTGGAATTGAAAGAAGAAACCGGCGAAGCCGTGGTCAATTATTTATTTGAACTCAATGCAAAGATCAACATACCGCATCGGTTAAGGGAGATACAGGTAAAAGAAGAACATTTAGATACGTTGGCTGACCTCGCTTTTGCCGATTTTGCTCATCCTAACAATCCAAAACCTGTAAGCCGGCAAGATTTCAGAAATTTGTACAGCAAAGCCTTGTAGTGTATGAAGAAGAAAATCGGCATCAGTTATACAACAACTTTTTTTCAGAACTACTGGAATTGGTTTACGCCGCAGGACCTCGCAAACGATTTTGACCTGGTAGAACTTTCATTTGAGAAAAATAATACCGAAGACATATACAAATGTGATGGGTTTGTCCTGACGGGTGGTGTTGATGTGCACCCTTCCTTTTATAATGGCAAAAGCGATTATAAAAATAAGCCCGGTATATTTCAAGCGGTCCGTGATGAGTTTGAAGCAAAAATTTATCAGCATTCTCAATCAAACAAATTGCCTGTCCTGGGAATATGCCGGGGAATGCAATTGATAAATGTGCTGCAGGGAGGTAAACTTATTCAGGACCTGGACAATGGTAATACTAGGCACAGGAAAGAAGAATCAGATAAGGAACATACCATTTTTACCGAAAACAACACGTTGCTTTACCAGATTACCGGCAGTCTTTCTGGTCATGTAAACAGTGCTCATCACCAGGCGATTGACCCCAATAATATAGGCGAAAACCTAAAAATAAACGCTTATGATGATGACGACGAAAAGATCATAGAGGGGCTGGAATTTGCAGATAAAACCAACACAGGATTTATGTTATGCGTTCAATGGCATCCTGAAAGAATGAAAGAAAAAGAGCAAAATCCTTTTTCGGAAAATATTAAAAAGGAATTTTTATCAGCGATAAAGAAAAAATTTGAAAAATTGAAAATTATTAACCCGGCTACAGAGGAAGTCATAAAAGAAATAGCCGAAGACACCGAAACCACGATAGCAGAAAAATTCAGCTTATTACAAACTGGTCAACCCCATTGGTCGGGTATTCCCTTGCAAGAAAGGATAACCTGCATTGAAAAATTTTATGCTTTGCTCGATGAACAAAAAGATGAACTCGCAAAGACTAAAAACAGTTAAATGGGTAAGCCCCTCCAACAATCCTACAATGAATTGAATGGAGCTAGAAGCCGAATCAAATTTTTTATTGACAACTCATCCAAATGGCTGTCAGAAGAATGGATAACTACTGAAGGCGCCACTAAAGAAAAAATAAGTTATGAACCATTGGGCATCATCGCCAATATTTCCGCGTGGAATTATCCTTACCTGGTCGGTGTAAATGTATTCATCCCTGCATTAATCGGTGGTAATGCTGTATTTTATAAACCATCTGAATACGCAACACTCACCGGGCTCGCAATTCAACAACTCCTGTATCAATCAGGCATTCCAGAAAATGTTTTTCAAATTGGGATTGGTAAGGGGGAAGTGGGTGAACTTTTGCTGCAGCTTCCCTTAAATGGTTATTTTTTTACCGGCAGTTACCGCACCGGCAAATACATTGCAGAAAAAGTCGCATCAAGATTAGTTCCCTGTCAACTGGAGCTGGGTGGAAAAGATCCTTTATATGTCATGGACGATGTAGATAATATTGACCATGTAGCCGCCGCTGCATTGGAAGGAGTAGTTTATAATAATGGACAGAGCTGCTGCGCTGTAGAAAGAATTTATGTTCATGAAAAAATATATGATCAGTTTGTAAATTCATATACCGCGCAAGCCGGTAAAATGAAAATTGGCGACCCTTTAGATGCATCAACCGAAATAGGACCGTTGAGCAGGAAAGAGCAAAAAGAATTCTTACTGGCGCAGATCAAAGATGCGAAAGATAAAGGCGCTGCTGTTTTATCCGGCGGTAATGAAATATCGGGTAAAGGATATTTTATCCAGCCTACGGTGTTGGTAAATGTGAATCATGATATGAAGATCATGAAAGAAGAATCTTTTGGGCCGGTTACCGGCATTCAGAAAGTAAAAGATGACAATGAGGCTTTGCAGTTAATGCAGGATACTGAGTACGGACTTACGGCTGCTATCTATTCAAAAAGTTTTGAACGGGCCGAAACGTTAATGAAACAGATCAATACGGGCACTGTATATTGGAATTGTTGCGACAGGGTGAGTGCATCCCTGCCCTGGTCCGGCCGCAAACATTCGGGGCTTGGTGCTACGTTATCTTACCAGGGAATTCGAGCTTTTGTACAACCAAAAGCATATCATATCAGGGGTTAATGTTAAACAACAAAAACTGATCTCAATTAATTGTTGGAATAGTGACAGCCGATATAAGCCTTGAACTAGCTGAAATATCTTTTCCTGTAATATCCTGGAATTGTTTTGCGTAAATTTTTGCCGACTCCTTTTTCCCTGATGCTGCCGCGGCGGCCCAAGCACCATAGATACTATTGCGCCGGTTAGGACGTATTTTTAAACTCGCTTGATACATTTCGAGCGCTTGCGCCGGTTTATTCATTTGCATCAGCATATCAGCCAGCAATTCTCTTGCCGGCAAAACTTCACCAGGAGTTACAGGATGCTTCTCGGTTTTGTCTTCCATGTCGGCAGAGAGATTCATATTATCCAGCGCCTCCTTGTTTTTTCCTTCCTTCAGTTGTATCCAGGCAAGCGATGCCTTAAGTTGAATATCCACCTGGTTGGCCTTATAGGTTTCTTTTTGTTTTACCAGCTCATCGTGCAACTTGTTTAATTCGCTCCATTCGGACTTTGCTAAATCAAGTTGGCCAGCGTTGGCGGCGCCAAGCGATCTCGTAAAATGGAAGATCGCTTTTTGCCATGCAAACTTTTCCCATGGAAAATTGGCAGGGTTTATTGCAAGCAAAGCCGCTTCCTTCCACATTCTATTTTCAAGCAGATACCTGGCGGGGATTGACGCAAAGGAATATGCCACCTTCATATTATCCGGGTATACTTCTTTGATCGTTTTAAAATAATCCAGTTGCTCTTTGGCGAGTTTGGATTCTCCTTTTTGCAAATAGGCATACATGAGATAGTCGATACCGTGAAGCTCTTCATCCCAATGACCCTTTATCCCTGCCGTTTCAGCGTAGCATCTGGCCGATTCTGTAGATGCAATATTGGATTGAATAGCCTCCTCCCATAAACCCAGTCGTGTAAAAATATGTGATGGCATATGTTGCGCATGCGCTGAAGCCGGTGCTATAGCAGCATATTTCCTCGCAGCGGGTAAAGCCAAATGGGCGAAATCCGGATAATCGTAGGTATGAATGATGTAATGAATAATACCCGGATGATCAGGTTCATTTATATAAATACCATTCAATATATCCGCGGCTTTTTTCTGGTTGGCAAAAGTTTTGTCGGTGGGATCGGCTGAAGCATCAAGTGACAAAGCGTAAAATGCAGCGGCCTCTTTATCGTCAGGGTATTTCTTATAAACTTCTTCCATAGCTTTTTCATACCGTATGCAGCGTGTACGGTGATCTTTCTTATCCCATTTTTTATAAAACTGGCCGAGGGCTTGAATATAATCGGACTCTCTTTCTGTTTTTTTACTGATAGAAGCTGCTACTTCAAGGGCCTTTGATCCTTTTATTAATTCTTTTTCTTCGGGGGCTGTCCAAAGCGGATGAAAATTACTCATCGCCACTCCCCAATAAGCCATAGCACAATCAGGTTCTTTCTCAATGATCCCGGCAAAAACTTTCTCTGCTTCATCATACTCAAAGGAGTGTAACAGTGCCGCAGCAAAATTGAATTCCTTTTCTACTTTTTCTCCGTTGGAAATAGCAAAGCTGACTTTGCCTACTTCTTTATCAGCCGGGCCGCATAAAATCACCGGGCCTTTCTTCAGGTTAATGGCTCTTATATCTTCAGCAAGTGGTTGACTATTCTTTTGTTTACACGCAACCAGTATTCCCAGGACAAACAAAAGAAAATAGAAAGGATTTCTTAGCTGTTTCATAATTCGGGTATTATAAAAAATTAAAAAAACATCAGGCTCAACCAGGCCTTAAAGATCAATGATTACAGGTCCGCGCAGAATAAATATTAATTTTCACCGTAAATGTAAACTATTGCAAAATTAAATTCATGGCTATATCCTAATTGGGACATACGGTTTCATTATTGCCACGGAGGGAAATTTCTGTAAGTTCGGCGAAATCGGCACATTGTTCCTGAAATAAATTCAGGAACTTTGTAAAGAGGTTGATTCCCTAAATAAAACAAATTCAAATGCAGATTGCCATAAAAAAATATTACTACGGAGATATTCCGGAAGACAAATCTGGTGCTGGAACTGTAGAAACCAACGGTAAACAAACGGAATGGCCTTTATGGGAAATATTCATCCGCAGTAAACAGGGTCTTGATCATAAACACGCCGGCAGCCTGCATGCCGCCGATGCGCAAATGGCCATTGAAAACGCAAGGGATGTATATACACGTAGAATGGAAGGAGTGAGCATCTGGGCAGTGGAAAGTAAATACATTCATGCCAGTAGCCCTGATG
>JANOCH010000138.1:0-2180 GCA_031412015.1 Chitinophagaceae bacterium | reverse complement strand
GCTTTAAACCGTTCAAAAGGCCAGTTTACACTGGCACCGTAATTAATGAGTGCTTTTCCTTTTCTGGATACATACCATTTACCCAAATGCTCAATGCCCCATTCCAGCTCTAATGCTGTTGTTACACCATCATGCAATTGATATTCCTGCTCGACATTGCTGCGGCCATGTACATGCAAATCAATAAAACCAGGAGCTACTACCAAACCAGTCACATTGACGATCTCTTTTCCCTTTAACACTTCAACGCTGATTTGTGCAATGCGGTTATTAAGAATACCGACATTTCTGATGGCGTCTAATTGGGTTTCCGGGTCTATTACACGGCCACCCGCTAATACGATATCATAAACAACGCTGGATTGTGCTGTCGCTATACAGCAAAAACAAAGGGTTACCGTAAAGAAGCATATGGCTCTTTTGAAGGACTTTCTCATATTGCAGTTTGTATTACTTTCTTGTTGTTGAAGAAAGGTGAATGGTGATTATCATTTTATTTCAAACAGTATCATATTCACCGGCTCGTTCCCTTTGAAACTAAAGTAAAAGGATGATCCGGGATCGATATACAAATAGGAACCGGGTTTCATGATCGACTTTTGATTGGTTACGGTATTGGTATAATAAACCAGATCGCCAGATACCAGCGCCACCACGATCGGCCCGCGATCCTGAACAATACTGGTAGCATAGTATTTTCTCGTTAGGTTGTAGGCGGTGATCCTGTCATTATCAAATAGCAAAGGAAAATATAATTTCCTCCGGTAGTTGACGGTATCATAGTAAGACAGTATCTCAATATCGCTGACATGAAGAGTAGCAGAATCCACATTGGCCACGCGGTGGATCAAGGAATCGGGTGTAAATGAACGATACCATGCTTTGCCGGCGACAATTTGTTCCGTAGCCCAATCCTCTTCTTCCGCCTCGGAAGCAATCAATGTATTCGTAAAAGGGACAAAAACAGAAGGCGTTGAATGTATATGAAACCAGGTAGTATCTCCGGGTGGCAACCATACATCCAGCAAACGGATATAATTATTGACCACAACAGGTACGTGCCTTGGTTCTTCGCTCACGGGCACCTGCGCTGTTACCCCGGTTAAGAAAAGAAAGCCTGTAATTAATAGTGCTACTATTTTACGATCCATACAATTACTTTTTAAACAACTCCAGCAAACCTGTTGCTCCAATCACAGTACCCAAAGGTATGGTTGCCAGGTCAACCTGGTAGTTTCCATTATGATTAAAGAAAGGATACTTTTTCCCCTCTTGCGTGGCTTTTGTTACCAATTCGGGGTTCGCGGTACCTACCAGTATAAAATCATACACGGCCTTTTTATTATGAATGACCAGGTGATGAAAATCTTCCGAGCCCATGACGGCAGGCGTATTAGTTATTATTTTGTCCCGGTCGATAACCGCCACCAGGCTCCTGTTTATTTTGTTGACCATTACTTCATTGTTTACCAAAGGATACACCATACTCTTCATTTTTATAGTGGGATACATCTCTTTTGGAAGATTATTAGCAATTGCTATGCCTTCGTTGATCCTTTTGATACCGTCCAGCAAAATATTCCTGTCCTTTTCATTGAACCATCGCAGGTTTAATTTTAAAAGGGCGGAGGGTGGTATCACATTATTCTCGATTCCCGCTTGAAAAGCTCCTACCGTAAGTACCGCCGCATCCTGCGCGGCGATACTACGGCTGATGATGGTTTGATATTGCATGACGGCTGTACTCGCCATTACAACCGGGTCCTTTGCTAATTGAGGCGAAGATCCATGTCCGCCGATGCCATAAAAAGTGACATCCAACTGGTCGCTTCCTGCCATACGTTCAGCCATACCATTATAGATAGTTCCAGCCGGAATCGGCCAGGTATGCAGACCGAATAAATAATCAGGTTCGGGAATTCCTTTTTCATACATCTTATCACTCACCATCGCTTCAGCGCCGAGCATCACTTCTTCCGCCGGCTGACCAACGAATACCAATGTTCCTTTCCACTCATTTTTCTTTGCCATCATGATCTTTGCAATACCCAGCAACCAGGTAACATGCGCATCATGACCGCAGGCATGCATCACCGGCACTTCAGAACCATCGTCTTTTTTCATGGTTTTGGTACTGGCATAAGGCAGGCCCGTGATCTCCTTCACCGAATTGCAATCCA
>JANOCH010000137.1:0-8173 GCA_031412015.1 Chitinophagaceae bacterium | reverse complement strand
ATCAGAATAATGGCATGACATTCTGTGTGCAGGGAATTACGCGCATTGATGTTTCGCGAAACGATGATTTAGAAAAGACCGCGCAGGATATCAGTGACCGCATGACGACGCTTCAGATTGCGAATATCGATCCCTCGATCCCGACTTATGACATCCAAACCGCTGAATCGAATCTGCGCAAGAGCGTGCTTGAGGTAGCAGAGAAGGAAGCGGCGATTCTCGGTGGAGTTGTACAAAAGGTTGATTTTTGCAATCAAGAAGCGCGCCAACCCGTCTACTCGAATGCGCGTGCTATGCTAGCTTCGGCTACCTATGCGAAATCCGCAGATGATGCTCAACTGGGTCATAGTGAAAAGATCATCATGTCGGCTACGGTAACGGTGGTGACGAAGGCATAACCATTTGATGAAATGTGATGTCGTTTGTCACTTGGCGAGCGTCACTTGGCGAGCGACACCACTATACCCGAGATACAAGAGGAGCTAACATGACTAAAGAAGACATTATTTTGAAAGCTATTGAAGTTCTGGTAACGGGTGTAGAACACAAGAGTCTGAGTGAAAATGAAATTCCAGTGTTAGAATTAGTGACTGTTTCATTGGAGTTGCGGTGATACGGTGAGCGAATCTCGTTTCTCGCAGCCGTGACAAATTCCCTGACTGATGTCGGGAGATTTTCCAGCCCCTGTTCTCCACGGATCAGGAGTGGTGCGAGGCATTCGTCATTCTCCTGATATTCCAATGTCCAGACGCAGAGTCCTGTGAAGAACTGCTGATAGCTCACTGGGTGGGGGTAACGCCAATCATCGGGGACTTCCCCCTCCGATGTCATTTTGAGATATCCCAATGGCGTGACATTACAGGGCTACGATGCTGTTGCTTATTTCACACAAATGAAAGCCGTGAAGGGTGATCCAAGCTATTCAGCGAGGTACAATGGTGCGACTTACTGGTTTTCTTCCGAAGCGAATGCTGCTCTGTTTAAAGATCATCCGGAAATGTTTGCTCCTCAATACGGCGCATTCTGTGGGTACGCGATGGCATTGAATAAGCTCCGGCCGATCAATCCTGAAATATTCGATGTGGTCGACGGCAGATTGATACTGCAACATTCGGAAGATGCGTATAAGCGATTTCACAAAGATGTAGCGGGCCTTACCGCCAAAGCTGATGGCAAGTGGCCCGGCCAGGTGAAAAAACACGCCGGCAAAAAAGTCAAGTTTGATAAACCTGCAGAACCGGCAAAAGAGACCGCTGAATAAACAAGACCTTTTTCATTTCAACAAATTATATATGCAGTCCAGTAAAATAGCATCCATTCTTTTGTTTGCCGCCATGGTAATAATGGCGGTTGATGCGAAGTCGCAAACTATTACGACTAAGAATATATCACTTGAAGCAGCCAAGAAAGTAGTAACCGAAGCCGTAAAATATGCAAAAGCCAATAATGCCCCCGGTGGCGCCATAGCGGTAGTAGATAACGGAGGCAACCTCGTTTATCTCGAAAGATTGGATGGAACATTTCCCGCATCCGCAGAGGTTTCCATTAAAAAAGCGAACACCTCGGCATTGTTTAAGGCACCGTCAGTAAAGCTGGAGAATTCTATCAACAGTGGACGCCAGGCATTGATCACCGTAGGACATACTTTTTTACAGGGAGGTATACCTATTATCGTCGATGGGCAAGTAATAGGCGCCATTGGTGTGAGCGGAGCCAGCAGTGCGCAACAGGATGAAGAGATCGCCATTGCAGGTAGTAAGGCAACCATCGATTGATGTTGATGAGTAATTTTTCTTTCTGGCTGGTAGTAGGAATGGGCGTGGGTACCGCATTGGGAGTGGCGTTAAACAACATACCAATGGGTATCTCCGTGGGAGCCGGAAGTGGAATGCTGGTATTGCTGTTAACCCTTTTTGAAAAGGATCAGGATAAATAATAATTCAGGTATCATGAGCAGGATCTATAATTTTTTAAAGCTGTATATCTTATTACTCGCGGCATTGTTGGTTGCCGTGATTGCATTTGCCCAGGAAACAAGACAACTGGCCGTAGATAAACCACAGGCCATCGCCGATCTGCGTTCCGCTGAAGGAGCTTCGTTGCTAAACGCCAAATGGTATGTACAACTGGCACATATCGAAGACAAAGAATTTTATTTACCGGGGCCACAAAAAGGTGGCGGCGATGCGATGCCATTGTATCCCACCGGGCGTGCTATAGCAACACAAAGTTTGCATCCGCAGGTAGGTGCATCAGGCTTTGAAGAAGGCTTTAAGGAAATTAAATCCACCGAATTGGAGAGCCGGCAGGGCACTGGGCTTTTTTCTTTCGTGTGGTACAAACTCGATCTTGTTATTCCTGAGACTATTGGAAAGCTAAATACTTCCGGTACTACCGCCGTATTTGAAATGGTAGTGGATGACTACAGCGAGATCTGGGTAAATGGAAAACAAATGGTTGGTTTTGGACAAACGGGCAATGGATTGATCAGTGGTTATAACACCAGGAACCGGGTCATTCTTACCAACGACGCCAAAGCAGGAGATAAGTTCGTGATCTATGTGTTAGGTATAAACGGTCCGGTTGGAAAGTTGCCGGACAATTATATCTGGGTAAGGAATGCGGTCGTTGATTTTTATCGATCAGGATTACCCGTTAATGCTTCATGGAAAGATATCGGAAAAATATATACCATTGATGAAAGCATGGATCATATTATTACACCGGGCACAAAAATTGAAAAGATCGCTGATGGATTTTCTTTTACCGAAGGACCGGTCTGGCACCCGGACGGGTATTTATTATTCAGTGATCCGAACACAAATACTATCTACCGTTACGATCCCAAAGATCATAACGTGACGGTTTACATGAGTCATAGTGGTTATACGGGTGCGGATATTGGAGAATACGGACAACCGGGAAGCAATGGGTTGGCCATAGATAAAGATGGGCGATTGATCATTGATCAGCATGGTAACAGGCGGGTGATACGGATCGAGAAGAAGGGACCTGTTACCATACTCGCTGATCAAATAGATGGTAAGCGTTTCAATAGCCCCAACGATATCGTATTGAAAAAAGATGGATCCGTCTATTTCACCGATCCTCCCTATGGTCTTCCCGGTTTTTTTAACGACCCCAAAAAAGAATTGGATTACCAGGGAGTGTTTATGATAAGGAATGGAAAAGTGCAGGTCGTATCAAAAGATCTTGGCGGACCCAATGGATTAGCCTTTTCACCGGATGAAAAATATTTATACGTTACCAACTGGGATATCCGTGACATTCACCATACTAAAACCCTATGGCGCTACGAGGTGCAAACCCATGGTGGTTTAAAAAACGGTAAAGTGTTTTATGATTTCAGTTTCACTGAAGATGAGGAAGCGCTGGATGGAATAAAGGTGGATAAGGAAGGTAATCTCTTTGTATCAGCTCCGGGCGGTCTTTGGATACTAAATAAGGAAGGAAAATTATTAGGTAAGATCGTTACTCCCGAGCGGCCGGCAAATATGGCATGGGGTGATGAAGATGGGAAGACATTGTATATGACGGCGCATACGAGCTTGTATAAGGTGAGGGTGAATGTGGGAAAGCCATGAGGCCGGCTCAATACTCAAATTTTAAATGACTAATACTAGTATGAATAAAAAATCAAAAATTCCCCTGGCGGTTATCTTGCTGCTCATCTACTCTGCAAGCAACGCTCAAGACAGCAGCAGGATATTCTTTACCACAGGTGCAGGGTTAATTAAATCTCCCGGCTCACTGAGCCAGGTACTTCATCCATCCATTGCCTTCAATTCAGGAATTGAAATAGCCAATAAAAAAAATTGGTTCGTGCAGGGCACCCTGGATTTTAATACGCTGAAATATAATCAACGGATAAAAGAAGATGGTTCGCCTTACCTTTTTCAAAACACAAACAGTTCATTGTTCATGGCGGCGGTGAACGGAGGTAAGAATTTTCATTTTGGGCATAATAAATGGTTCGTTTCGTTATATACAGGTGGTGGTTATTTGAATATTGGGGAACCAAGATTGGTAGATGATACAGAGAATACGATCAAACAAGAGGTCAGTCGTAAAGGAAGTGTTTTTGCCAAAGCAGGAACAAGATTCGGCTACAAAACTAAAATAAAATTCCTGCAGACTGTTTATTTTGACGGATCATACTGGAGATCTCCTTTGAAAGTGCAGGGATCCAGATTGAGCGGAGTTTCTTTGTTTGTGGGAGCAAGGATGAGTATGAAATAAAATATTTATCCGGATTGATGGCTGGCATTAGATAAATTTGTTTAAAAGAATCAAATGACAAAAGTTGCGATCTTAACGGGTTCTTCCGGCAATCTTGGACAGGAAGTGGTAAGGAAATTTATCGCCGAAGGATATAAAGTTGTTGGTACTGTAGCCCCCAATGATCCGGCGCCGGTGGATTTCCCGGCTGATCAGTTTGAGAAAGTGGTGGTGGACCTGATGAATGAAGAGAGCTCCGCAGCTTTCATTCAATCTGTAATCGAAAAATATAAAGTCATTGATGCGGCCATTCTTACGGTCGGTGGTTTTGCGATGGGCAAAGTGGTTGAAACGAAAGCCGCTGATATTTTCAAACAATACAAACTCAATTTTGAAACAGCTTATCATGTGGCGCGACCTGTATTTGCACAGATGCTGACCCAGGCAAGCGGAAGAATATTTCTGATCGGCTCAAAACCAGGTATGGATGCCAGGAACGGTAAGGGAATGGTTGCTTATGGATTAGCGAAGTCATTGATCTTTCGCCTCGCAGAACTTATGAATGATGAAGCGAAAGGGCATAATGTGGTAACCAGTGTTATTGTTCCAAGTACCATTGATACGCCTCAAAACAGGAAGTCGATGCCGGATGCCAATTTCTCCAATTGGGTAAAGGCAGAGGACATCGCCGATATAATCTATTACTATTGTTCAGATGCGGCAAGATCACTAAGGGAGCCTGTTATCAAACTGTATGGAAATTCCTGACATAAAAAAGCAGCAGAAATGAATTTTCTGTGATCGGGGAGCTGAAGGCCAAGGAGGTGGATTCTATAACCGCTTGGCCTCGGCGATTATCGATAAAGAGTCGACAAGGTGCCAGTCTTGATTAATTGACACAAAATCAATTAACTGGCCTGTTCCAGTAATCTTCAAAATTCATACAGAGACTAATCGCACGGGCAATTTTCATTTTTCTACCGCTAAAAATAGAGGGCTAATCAAGCAAGTTTTTGCATGGTTCACGCATTTAGCAATTTATTCTTTTTGCGGTGTTATTAAATTCGCCACTTAAACTGCTTTCCATGTATAATTTCTATGATCTAATAGCCAACAAACCTGATTTTTACCGGCAATTGAATTGCCGCGGAGCCCTTATCACTTTGTTTAATTGCCCTCTTAAAAATAAGTCGGCGGACTTGTGGAGCCATCACAATTATATCACCTATGTAATACAGGGAAGAAAAATATGGCATACCGCCCATGGTTCGTATGATCTTCAAAAAGGTTCCTGTGTTTTTGTAAGAAAGGGCGCCTGTATCGTAGAACAATTCTTTGATGCGGAGTTCTGTATTGTTTTATTTTTATTCCCGATGAGTTTATCTGTGATGCGTTGAAAACCCGTTCCAATCCGCTTAGTAAAACGGATAAAAAATTCGAACCTCTTATCGCTATTGACAGGAACGAAACACTCGAGGCTTTCTTCCAATCCATGATGCCTTACTTTAACAATGCGAACGATCCTGATCCCGCATTGTTGGAACTAAAATTCAGGGAGCTTATCCTGAGTATTGCTGACAATCCGAAGAATAAGGAGATGCAATCTTATTTCACGTCTTTACTGCATCAGCCACAAGCGGTCTCTCTACAAAAAGTAATGGACGAAAATTATTGCTTCAACCTGAAACTGGAAGAATATGCGCAATTAAGCAACCGTAGTTTATCTGCTTTTAAAAGAGATTTTCAAAAACAATTTAATACTACACCCGGTAAGTGGCTTTTAGAGAAACGTCTCAACCATGCGATGCACCTTCTTTCCAATACAGATAAAACAGTAAGTGATGCATCTTTTGAAAGCGGATTTGAAAATCCATCTCATTTCAGTCGCTCGTTCCGTCAGCATTTTGGAGTAGCTCCAACAAGGGTCAAACAACAAATTCCAGCCTGAACTTTTTAGTCAGATCTCTGGACTTTGAAGCAATGCCTTCCGTTAGTTGTGCTCTTATTTTTGGGTTGTTAAACATTTAAATCATTTAAACTTTATCAACCAATGAGTACAAAACAAATGCAGGGCAAACTATGGAGTGTCGCCGCGGAATATTGGTCAGCGCATTTTGGAGCTGAAGCTTACCTTAGGTTAGGCGTTACCATGAATGATGCAACGATCAGTGTCTGGAAAGCAAAATATACCTACCACCAGGTAAGACCGGTCACCTATATCAGGAAATTCATGGGCTATGGAAGCTGGATGCCGATCATTTCAACTCCGCCACACCCCGAATATTCAGCAGCCCATGGCACCATCTCAGCGTCTGCGGGTTTTGCACTGGAATCTGTATTTGGGAAAAATCATTCTTTTACCGATCACACGTACGATGGTATCGGGATGAGCCCAAGAAATTTTTCCAGCTTTGAAGCCGCCGGAAAAGAAGCAGGTATGTCGCGATTGTACGGAGGTATTCACTACCGGCCCTCTATTGATGCCGGGAATGCCCAGGGGAAAAAAGTAGGAGCGAATATATCCGGCATACTCAAAACACATTAGTAGCAGTGATAAATAAGCAAAAGCAGCGGCCTCCTGCTTTTGCTTCAACAGAATTTAAAATAAAAACAGAAATAAGAAAATATCAAATCACCCGATTTCAGTGACAAACAGTACCCCGTTAGGGGATTGCCAAAGGTTTTTTCCCTTTGCAATTTTACACCGTCTTTGTTTGTATTTCATTAACCATTTTTATACTTATTAAAACTTTATTCATGAAACAGAAATTCATTCTATAAATTATGGCAATCGCTTTCGGCGTATTGTCGGTATCGGCTCAAAACCAAGAGACATTAGTTGTTAACGCCGGTAACACAGAAAATATCACCATCGCAAACGACATGAACGTCGTACTCATGCCGGCTTCAGAAGCTGGCAGATCCATTTCGATGGATGCTAATGCGGCCGAAAAGCTGAACCTGCGGATATCAAACAATTCAATGACGATCTCCCAGGTTATACAGTCATTATCGAAGGAAAAATTAACCGTTCATTTATATGTCAATAACCTGAAAACGCTAACGGTCGAAAACAATAGTAACGTTAAAACTATAGGAGTGCTGGATACGCCGAAGCTGGATGTCTTCGTCGATGGTAATGCCATGGTGCATTTAACAACAAACGGCGCTATCAAAGCTTACCCATTAGACGGTGATGAGGAAGTTAAGGTGAGGGTATTATCAGACTGGCTTGCTAAGCGTTAAAAATCCTTTTGCAACAATAAACGATCAATAAAAAATAAGACAGACCGTTTACGATATCTCAGGAAGATCTATAAGACAGGCAGTTTAAGGTTGAATGGTGGTGTCTTTGAGACGATCCCGGTTTTTACCGGGATTTTTTTATTTCATACATGCGGGTGAGGCTCATAACTCTTTTGTCATATCATGATTGTCTTTATCATCGTGCCAGAAAGATGCAAGGAATTGATAACCGTTCTTTTTGTAAAAGTTCATCGCTTTCAGATTGGTAGCTTGTACCCCACCCCATAAAATAATATGTCGTATTCCCCGGTTCTTTAAGTCATTTTCAATTACGTAGATCATGGCTGTTCCAAGACCAGAACTTTGCCAGTCATCCGCAACGGATGGTGCATAAGTAACGGTAATAGCCGGATCAAAGAATTGATCTCGCTGGGCATAGCGTTGCTGATCCGCTTCGATCATTCCCTGGTGAATAAGCATATATGCCACGATCACTGAAGTGGATTCATCGACAGCGATATAACGTTGTATGTTTTTGTCGGGATGCTCACAAATATGGTTGATGGTTGGCTGATCGAAAGGATGTGGTCCAAACCTTGAACGGCTTTCTGATGAAAGGTTTTGAAGATAGTTGTATAGTGGTTCATTGTCACTTGCCTGCAACGATCTTATGACTACGGCGCTGCCA
>JANOCH010000136.1:0-4617 GCA_031412015.1 Chitinophagaceae bacterium | reverse complement strand
CAAAATTTTAGAGTCGGACACCATTCCAATAGCCGGACTGTCAATTATGATAAAATCGAATTCAGTTTTCAGGTATTCTATAAAACCGGGAAGTCTGCCATTTAAAATAAGTTCTGCCGGGTTCGTAAGAGGTGTGCCGGCAGGAACGACCCGCAGGTTTGGTATCTTGGAATATGGGTGACATATTTTTTCGAGGGTAGCTTCTCCCTGGAAAAAATCGGTGATCCCTGCCTTATAATTAACTCCAAGACCTTCACAGACTTTTGGTTTGTATAGATCAAACTCTACCAACGCTGTCCTCTTTCCTGAAAATGCAAAACTCGCTGCAAGGTTGATAGACACAAAACTTTTGCCCTCACCAGGTATCGACGAAGTCATCAACAATACTTTTCCATTTACATCCGATTGAAGAAGGTAATTTATGTTGGTTCTAAGTTCCCGGAATTGCTCGGCAATCAGTGTGCGGCTTTCTTTGCCAAAAATTATTACATTGTTCCCAGCGGCCGGCTCGAAAACGATTTCCCCAATCACCGGCAACGTCGTACTGTTTTCAATTTCTGACCGGTACAATATCCGGCTGTTGGCAAATTCTTTCTTATATACCCACAATCCTGAAAGCAGGAAAGCACCAAAAATACCATAGATATAAATCAGTAGTGGCTTTGGTTTTACCAATCCATAATTCACCGGCTTTTGAATGACAGAATAGCTGGGCGCAATAGCGGCAGCAGCAATAGCGGTCTCTTCACGTTTGCGCAATAAAAATGTATAGAGATCATTTTTGATACCCTGGTCACGTGTGATATTCAATAAAGTCCGTTCCTTCTCAGGAATAGTTCTCAACGACCTGTTATAGTTGCTGTTATTCGCCAGCAAAGCCTGCCGGGAGGCCTGGAGAGATTTCATCAGGTTTCCAACGCTTTCAAGGATACTATTCCTGCGCTTTTCTATTCGGTCTTTCAGGATGATGACCTGGGAATTCTTTTCACCAGATAATTTTTCCATTTTCTCGAGATCAAACTCATCCTGGAATAACTGGCTAAGCAGCGTAGTCAATACCGGATCGGACAAACCCAGTGTAGCCGGAGCGGAATTAGCCGATTGATTGCGCTTGGACAAATACCTTTCAATTTCCTGCAATACATTTAACTGAACATCGATTTCATTTAACCGCTGGTCATTCTCTTTTACCTGGCCCAGGTAAATCTGGCCTTCGCTGGCAAGATCAGTGATACCACCTCTTGATTTATAATTCTGCAGGGATGCTTCTACCCCTTTCAGATCTTCTGAAACAATCCGGAGCCGATCGTCAATAAAACTAAGCGTATTTTCCAGCAATTTTTTCTTGTCAACCTGGTCGGATTCCCCGTACACATCGATCAGCGTTTTAAGGATAAGTTCAGCACGCTCGGGAATTTCATCAATTATATTAAGGTCAAGTATGGAGGATTGCTTACTCAATGGAGAAATGGTAAATCTTTTTGCCAACTGTTCGGTCAAAACGGGAAGAGGCAAGACTTTTAAATAGAGAGTCTTGTTGTCTGCCATTGTCTTATCATTGATACTCCATCTTGCCAGACCCAGTGTCGTTTTCACGGTGGTATCCGCCTGATAAACCGTACCATTAAATTCCACCTGGTTTTTTGATGGAATGATTTTTAAACGGCCTTCTGTTATTTTTTTAATCCCGGCCGGTGATAATAATTCAATACTTGCGGGATAATTTAAGGACTGGTCTTCTGCTTTAAACGTTTCGCTTTCGGAATACTGAACATTCAGGGTTAATTTGTTTGCGACTTGCGACAACAGCGCATTTGATTTAATGATTTCAATTTGCTTTTCAACTTCCGATAGCTTCTGCTGCTCATCCTGGTTATTAGAGGAAACATTCAGGCTGTTGTCCTTTCCCTGTGAATTATCATTCACTACAATCTGGGCATGAGCGCCGTAAAAACGGGTACTGTTACGCAAATAAAAAATAGATGCACCGATCCCTATCACAAACGCCGTCAATATAATCGGCCAATAAGGCCAGACCCGGAACAATAGCTGGGAAAAGTTTTGTTTGCTTTCTCCGTTCGCGGCATCAAAAAGGCTATGGTTTGGTGTAATTGGCAAGGCTTTAGTTTTGAGTGACGACAATGATCGTGGCAATTAATGACAATACTCCCGCTGCCATACCTACATATTGTGGGATACGTTCACGATTGATTGAACTTGCCTTTGACGGCTCCACGTATACAATATCATTTGTTTTAAGATAATAGTAGGGAGAATGAAAAAGATTCTTTGATCCAAGGTCCAGTCTGCCAAACGTCCTGACTCCGTTTACTTCCCTGATAACAAGGACATTTTCCCGTTGGCCAAATATGGTGAGGTCCCCTGCCAGGCCTAATGCTTCAAGCACGGTAACCCTTTCCGTGGGTATACTGAAATTTCCGGGAACCTTTACCCCGCCGAGAACTGTAATCTTATAATTTAGAAACCTGACATTGACAACAGGATTCTTGGTATACTCCTTCATCTTTTCCGAAATATAATTCTCCAATTGCAGACGAGTCAGGCCTTCCGCCTTTACTTTGTCAAGATAAGGCAACTTAATAGTACCATCTCCTTCCACCAGGTATCCCATCACGGGGGCATTGGAACCTGCCGTGGTCGGACTTATATTACTTCCCTGGATAATTCCGCTGCCCGAATTCAGTAGTACCAGGTCTTCCATATTGGTACCTCCAATGGTGATCCATAGCTGGTCATTCTTTTGAATAGGAGACTCGAACGAATTAACCGCCCTGGACAAATCACCTGTCGTCGTGTCGACAATGTCTCTCATATAAGCCATCTTATTTGGACCTGCACAGGAAACTAAATGAAATCCAACGATAATAACAATGATCGGCAACATTAAATCATGTCCTGGAAAAGAAAGACAACCCCATTTATTTTTTGAATTACCGGGTTTTGATGTATCCTTCAAAAGAAGTAAGTGTAATTGCATAACGCAATTGAATTTGTTTTAAAAGTAATCAAATTTGGAAAATAGTAGTCAGCTAAATATTCGGTACACACGTAAACAATCCTTTTTGTGATGGTGAGATTGAATTGTCAGAAAAAAAGAATTTGAAAACGTTGCTACATTGGCCCGGCATCTTTTGTTTTATCCGAAAACCTTATCGGAATGAGACAGAGCTTCGCTTTCCTGAGTCCCATATCTATGGAACAGGCAATACAAATCGTTCTGAAAAAATTCGGTAAGTCTCTATTATCGCACGGATAATTTAATCGCCAGGCAGCATCTATAGTATTGGTCATATTCAGACAATACTATCCTTGCCAAACTAATTCGACTTTTGACTTACTAAATCGTAATACGGCATACATCAAGGAATGGAAATTGGTAATAGGTCAAATAGTGAAGATATTGGTGGAACTGAAATGGCATGAAAAGGATTGGATTGTATTATACTTTGGTTCGGTAAATCTTATAACAACAAGAATTTCCTATTTACCAATATTTAAATTAGTTTAAAATACAACAACATCAAAATATTTTTTAATATTATAGACACCGGATTTCCTCCGCTCTCATGAAAACTTGTCCCAGCTTGATTTTCAATAGGTCAATTATCTTTTTATTAATTAATTGACAAAATGAAAATGGTCAAATAGAGACGGCCATTGATATCGAAAAAAGTTGGTATTGTCCTGCATCTAAATCCGTATATTTAATTATCCCTTAATTCTGGTTGATGCTGCATTCTATGGACGGAATCAAAATTTGTGTTCAAACAATTTATGTAAGGCAATACTGATGCCTCAAGTAATTCACCCCGGAACCTTTACGAACTTTTAGGGCAATCTATTCCGCTTTTGGAGGGAAAAATACAATGAATGATAAATGAGACGATCTCGTAGAAATTTTCTAATAAACTCCAAAAGCAAACGGCAGTTCAAATTTTGGCTGCCGGTTGCTTTTGCATTTCTTCTACTCCCTTTTTTTCAGCAATGCAGCATCAATGATAGTTCGCCTCATATCCTGGTATTTAATAAAACGGAAGGCTATTTTCATGAAAGTACAGACGCCGGTGTCGAAGCGCTTCGACAATTATGCCGTGATAATAATATCAAAATGGATGTGACGGATAATGGAGAAAAATTCGTGGAGGCTAATTTGCTAAGATACGCAGCGGTAGTTTTCTTTAATACGGCCGGCGACGTACTCGATCAACAACAAGAAAAGGCGCTTGAGCAATATATACATGCCGGCGGAGGTTTTGTAGGAATACATACTGCTATTGATACCGAACACAACTGGGACTGGTATGGAAAATTAATAGGTGCAAAATTTGCATCTCAAACCAAGGTGGAAAAAGCCGTCTTAAAGATCGAGGACCGCCTTCATCCTGCTACCCCATTCATTCATGATTCGCTGATACGCAGTGACGAATGGTTTAGTTTAAAAGATATCAGCCCTGATATTCACATAATTTTATCCATTGAAGAAAATTCTTACAGCAACGGGATCATTCGAAATTTCCATCCTGTTTCCTGGTACCAGGAATTTGAGGGGGGGCGGGTTTTTGTTACTGCCATGGGGCACACCAACGAATCTTATCA